>JBJKRF010000097.1:0-12422 GCA_046704785.1 Anaerolineales bacterium
TAATTTCAACCTGCATTTGACGATCAAAGCTCGTTTCTGTAGGAAAAAGCCATATATAGGGCTGTGTGAAACCAGTATGTTCATGAAATTTGTAAAGCTGATCTTGGCTGAATGTGAACCGTGCCAACCATTTGTGTATTGGAAGGAGAAAGAATGTCTCACCAAGGAGCGCAGGAACGTTACGAAGATACGAAACTCTTCCGTATCCGTCACTCGGCGGCGCACATCATGGCGCAGGCCGTACTGGAATTCTACCCCGGCACAAAGTACACCATCGGCCCACCGGTGGAAAACGGCTTCTATTATGACTTCGATCTGCCGGAACCCCTCACGCAGGAAGACCTGGAAAAGATCGAAAAGCGTATGCGCCAGATCATCGCCGGACATCATGAGTTCAAGAAGACCGTTATCTCCGCCGACGAGGCTCGCCAGATATTCAAAGACCAGCCCTACAAGTTGGAACTGATCGACGGGCTCGAAAAAGGCGGATTGGACGAATACGGCAATCCGCTCAAGGAGAAGCCCGACATCTCCATCTACCAGCACGATACGTTCACAGACCTGTGCCGCGGGCCGCACGTCGAGAACACGCAGCAGATCAATCCCTCGGCGCTCAAGTTGATGTCTGTGGCGGGCGCATACTGGCGCGGCGACGAGCACAACAAAATGTTGACGCGCATCTACGGGACGGTCTGGGAAAAACCCCAGGAGCTGAAAAACTACTTGCAGATGCTCGAAGAAGCCAAAAAGCGCGATCACCGCAAGCTGGGCAAGGAATTGGAGATTTTCATCTTCGACGACGAGGTGGGCCCCGGCCTGCCACTTTGGCTACCGAACGGCGGCATCCTGATCGAGGAGTTGGAGAAGTTGGCCAAGGAGATGGAGGATAAGGCCGGTTACAGCCGCGTGCGCACACCGAATCTGACGAAGGAAGACCTGTTCCTGCGTTCAGGACACCTGCCCTACTATGCCGAAAGCATGTACCCGCCTATGGAACTGGAAGGCGTGAAATACTACGTCAAACCGATGAACTGCCCGATGCACCACAAAATTTTCGGCGCGCGACCACGTTCCTACCGCGAACTGCCCATCCGCCTGGCGGAATACGGCACGTGCTATCGCTACGAGAAATCGGGAGAACTGTTCGGTTTAATGCGCGTGCGCTCGATGCAGATGAACGACGCGCACATCTACTGCTCGGAGGAACAGTTCGAGCAGGAGTTCCTGGCAGTCGTCGATCTGTACAAGAAGTATTTCGACTTGTTCGGCATCGACAAATACGTGATGCGCCTGTCGCTGCACGCCAAGGAGGGCCTCGGCAAGAAATATATCGATAACGAGCGCCTGTGGTTGAAGACGGAAGACATGGTGCGACGGGCCATGCAACACGGCAACGTTCCGTACGTCGAAGCGGAGAACGAAGCGGCTTTCTATGGGCCAAAGATCGACGTCCAGATTTGGAGCGCGATCGGACGCGAGTTCACGCTGGCGACGAACCAGGTGGATTTCGCCCAGCCGGGACGCTTCAACCTGACCTTCGTCAACAAGGACGGCGCGGAAGAGATGCCGCTGTGCATCCATCGCGCGCCGCTCAGCACACACGAACGCATGATCGGATTTTTGATCGAACACTACGCCGGAGCTTTCCCGGTCTGGTTGGCGCCGGAACAGGTGCGTGTGATTCCCATCACGGATGGGCAGAACGAATACGCCGAACAGATCGCGGCGCAGTTGCGCCAGCAGGGCATACGCATCAGCGCCGATCTGGGCGCGGAGCGCATGAACGCCAAGATTCGCAGCGCGCAGTTGATGAAGGTGCCGTATATGCTGGTGGTTGGCGGCAACGAGCAACAGGCCGGAACGGTTTCGCTGCGTGTGCGCGACGGCAGCCAGCAGAACAACATCCCGCTGGAGACGTTTGCGGCGCGTGTGACGGAAAAAATCGCTTCGCGGGCAAGCGAGCTGTGAATCCTGACGAAACGGGCGCGGTGGCGGTGAGGGAATGCCGTACAAACGGAGTCAAACCCGGCCTGGGCCCGATTCCGACGCAGGCGCGCGCTGCGCCCCTGCGTTTTCCCATCAGTTTGTTGACGATTCCATGCGCTCATGGTATTATCAGCCCGCTAAAAAGCCAGCCGTGGGCTGGTTGTGCGTTTATGTTATCGAGTTAAACACAAGGAGACCAATATAGCAGAGCAAGATTTCCGAGTAAATGAAGCCATCCGGGTTCCCGAAGTACGCTTGATTGGGCCAACCGGAGAGAATGAGGGCGTCGTGCCTACCCGCCAGGCTTTGCAGATTGCCCGCGAAGCCGATCTCGACTTGGTCGAGGTATCACCGAATGCCACGCCACCCGTCTGCCGGGTTTTGGATTTTGGAAAGTTCCTGTATGAGCGCGAGAAGAAGGAACGCGAGGCCAAGAAATCGCAGACCAAAATCGAGATGAAGGAAATTCGGCTGCGCCCGAAGACTAACGAACACCACCGCGGTTTCAAAGTGGAGGACGCTCGCCGTTGGTTGAGGCAAGGCCACAAAGTGCGTGTGACCATACGCTTCCGTGGCCGCGAAATGGATTACCCGGAAATTGCCCTCGAAGATCTGAAAGAGATTGCCCAAGCCTTGTCGGAAGAAGGCGTGGTCGAACAGGCGCCCATGATGGAAGGACGCACGATGTCGGTGGTGCTTGGCCCGGCCAAAACCAAGAAAAAGTCAGAATCCGAAAGTGCAGAGGGCGAAGCTTCCTGATCGAAACAGGTTTCCAAGGAACGTCCAATCCCGCGGGAGAACGTCCAGACCCGCGGTTAATTTTGCGAAAGGAGTAAGCCGTCGTGCCCCACAAGCCAAAAGCTGGGAAATACAAGCTCAAGACCCATAAGGCTACGTCGAAGCGTTTCCGCCTGACCGGGTCTGGCGAACTCGTCCGTACGAAAGGTGGCAAAAGTCACCTGCGCCGCCGCACATCCAAACGGACCAAAGCCCTGTTGACAGAGATGGTGCCGGTTAAGGGTCGCGGAATTTTGAAACGCGTCCGCCGCCTCGTGCCCAATCTCAAATAGGCCATCGTATTCGATTTTTATTTGCGACCGCCGGGTGTATGCAACTGGCTGATGAGCGCTTCGACGTAACGCTCACACCGACGCCCGGGGGCATGCAGGAGGCTCCAGGTAATGCGTATTAAAGGTGGTCCTTACGGCTATCGCCGTCACAAGAAAGTTTTGAAGTTCACCAAAGGGCAGCGCGGCAGCAAGCATCTGCTCTTCCGGCGCGCCAACGAGGCTATGCTGAAGAGCCTGTTCTACGCCACGCGCGACCGCCGCATCCGCAAGCGCGATTTGCGCAAACTGTGGATCGCGCGCATCAACGCTGCGGCGCGCCTGAACGGCACCACGTACAGTCGCCTGATCGCCGCCATGAAAAAGGCCGAGATCACGCTCAACCGCAAGATGCTGGCCGACCTGGCTGTACGCGACCCGCAGGCCTTCGCCGTGGTCGTCAACCAGGCCAACAAATAAACCACAAATCAAGACGAAAAAAAAGGACGGTTTTAGCCGTCCTTTTTTGATTCTCGTTATCGGGGCGCGCACAGCCCGTGCGCGTTTTCAGGCGACCTTTTTCCCCTTTGGCGCTTCGCGCTGCTCGACGGAGAACGCCGCGTCGAGGGCCTGGTGCAGGGAACGCGCTTCCACGATCTGAATATTCTCCGGCCAGGGTTCGGCCTTGCGCAAGCGCTTGGGCACAATGGCAACCTTAAAGCCCAGCTTGGCGGCCTCGCGCAGGCGCGTCTGCATCTGGCCCGGCAGGCGCAACTCCCCAGCCAACCCGATCTCGCCAATCAGCACCGCATCGGCCCGCACGGAGAGGTCGCGCATCGAGGAGGCAATTGCCGCCGCAATAGCCAGATCGGCAGCGGGCTCGTCGATCTTGATGCCGCCCACCACGTTGACGAAGATGTCCTGGTCGGCCAGGCGCAAACCGAGGCGGCGCGCCAGCACGGCGGCGATCATCAATAGGCGATTGTAGTCCACGCCGTTGGGCGTGCGCCGCGCGTTGCCAAACTGGGTGGCGGAGGTCAGGCCCTGGAGTTCGACCAGCAACGGACGCGTGCCTTCCATCGTCACGGCGATAGCCGAGCCGGGCGCATTGACCATGCGTTCGGCCAGGAAGGCCTCCGAGGGGTTGCTGATTTCGGCCAGACCGTCTTCGCGCATCTCGAACACGCCGACTTCCGCCGTCGCGCCGAAACGGTTCTTGACCGAACGCAGCAGGCGATAGGCTTGGAAACGGTCGCCTTCCAGGTAGAGCACCGTATCGACGATGTGTTCCAACACGCGCGGCCCGGCGATGGTGCCTTCCTTGGTCACGTGGCCGATGACGAAGACCGTGATCCCACTGGACTTGGCCAGTTCCCGCAGTTGCGATGAGCACTCGCGCACCTGCGAAATGGAGCCCGCCGATGAGTCCAGTTCAGGCAGGTAAACCGTCTGGATGGAATCGACCACCAACAGGTCCGGTTTGACCTCGCGCACGTGGTCGAGGAGCACGCCCAGATTGGTTTCGGTCACGAGATACAGATTCTCGGGGAGTCCTCTGCGACGCTGTTTGGTTCCCAGGCGCGTGGCGCGCATTTTGATCTGCCGCTCCGACTCTTCCCCGGAGACGTACAGTACGCGCCGCTCGCCGCCCATCTCCAGGGCCATCTGCAACAGGAGCGTGGATTTGCCGATGCCGGGATCGCCGCCCACCAGCACGATCGAGCCAGGGACGATGCCTCCGCCTAAAACACGCGCGAACTCGCTGATGGGCACCGGCAGGCGCTCTTCGGCGGCTGCACTGATCTCGCCAATGCGACGCGGTGTCGTGCGACCCGTCAGGCCGCGCGCAGCGTTGGGGGACTTGGCCGGCAGTTCCTCGTGGACAATTTCTTCGACCATGCTGTTGAACGCGCCGCACTGCGGGCATTTGCCCATGAAGGCCGCAGACACGCGCCCGCATTCCTGGCAGACGTAGCGACTGTACGATTTCGGCATAAGCACCTCGCTCAGGCGCAGCGGGGAAGTGACTTGTCAGCGTAAACTTTGGTTGGCTGCGCTCCCCCAAGTATAACAGAATTTTTGTTCTAGTTAGTTTTGGTCGTCGCGCTCTGCGCCTAAATGGGAATGTCCGGAACCCAGATGTAACCGTCGCGGTCGCGGAGATGCGCCTCGCGCAACCCGTGCCCTTTGTCGGTGCTGGGAGAAAGCACCTCGAAGCCCAGCCGTCGGGCGGCTGCCTCGGCCCGGTCTGGCGGACAGCCGTGCAGGCGAAATTCGACGCCCGTTCCACGCGTCTGCACCGACGCAGCCTGACGCCCCATCGGGTGATTCTCGAAGGCATGGTCCGCGTGAAGCATCCACTCCGAGCCATAGCCGGAGCAGACCGCGAAGTCGGGATCGGCATAGACGACCTTGACGCCCAACACTTCACGCTGAAAAGCCAGGGCCGTTTCGATGTCCCTGACCAGGAGATTCAGGGTCAGCCCCCGCAATGACTGCCCGTATTCCTTTCCAGACATCCAAGGGTCGCCCGTCCGAAGTTTCATGGTTTCCTTATCAACACGAATGATCAGCAGTTGACGATTTGCGGCGTGGTACAGAACCATTGCCTTTCTCTACATCGAGGTCGCGAAGATCTTTTTGGATAATAGTGCTGCTGTTAATAGAAATACAGTGTCCAGTCAAATCGAAATCATAGGCGAAAGATTGCTTGAGTCCAAGCGAATCCTTGCAAGTAAGAGTAAGGCGAACTGTAACTCTTTCTCTCCTGTCTTGTGGGTTAGGTATACCAACCTCGGGTGCAAATTCTGCAGGAACTGTAAGAGGAACTTTGCCAACTTTATCTTTACTTGTAAATATGGTTCCGCCTGTCATTAATGACATACTTCTTTTCTCGCCAGGTCGAAGAGGAAGATTCCCGCGAAAAGATAATTGATGCGGCACCCCAGGAAGTGTGTCAGAGTAGGGGATCATGGCACCCCAAACATCAGTCGCCACACCCGACCCAACATTTTCTATATCGATATCAATTTCTGTATTTTGGTTGCCTTGAATCTCTTTCAATGATGGAATTTTTGCTGGAATTAAAACTGGACGTACTTGCGCACGTTGAGCATCCCTCGCTTGCTGGACACTCAAGTAGGTAAAAAACGCTAAGATCAGAGTAGCAATAGCAACACCAATAGATACAATCTCAGTTATGTTTAGTAGAGTCATAACGTCGAAATCTCCAACATTTACCGCTCTAATCCCCTCACCCGTGCGGCGACTTCTGTTCGCGGATGTGGTTGATGCGTGAAGGCTGGATGCCGACGGTGGAGGGCTGCACGGCGGCGACGCTCTGTTCATCCTTCACCGCGCGGGCCAGATGTTTGACCATCACCGCCTGCCGCACGCCCGCCAACGCGCCCAGGTCGTCCAGCACCGGTTCCAGCCAGGCCTGGTACGAACGCACACACAGGTAGACGGGCCGTCCGCGCCGGTCGGGGAGATGGTTCAGCAGGCCGAGGATCTTTTCAGCCGGGTTGTTCACTTCGGGATGGATGACGGGAGTCAAGACGATGCCGCTGGCCCCGTAGCTGAGGCTGACGTAACCCCGTATATCGTCATTAAAACAGACCAGCCCCAGGGTGCGCTTGGGCGGCGGTTCGACCGGATGCAACAGCGTCGGGACGATCTGGTGATGCAGCGACTGCATGGCGGGCAAGTCCACGCTCTGCGCCCTGCGCCAGGAGGAAGACTTCCCCTTGGGGACGACCAGCGAACTCAAGTCCCAAATGCGCTGCCAGGCGTACACGGAGAATCCGGCCAGGCGCAGGGAGCGGAACGCGTCGGAACGTTCGTCCACTTCAGCAACAACGTGAAAAGCGCCCCATTTACCGGCCTCCACCGTCAGCATCTCCACCAGGCCGGGCAACGACGGGTCGTCGAGATGGCCCATCGGAGCCAGGTAGAGCAGGCGGGCATAGGTCTCGCCGCGGATGTGGGTAATTCCTCCCACCATCGGCTGCCCGTTGCCGTCGGCGATGGCCGTGTAGATATGCCGGGCCGGATTGAAGTAGGCCATAAAACTGGCCGCGCCCAACGGGTTTCCACGCGTCAGAAGACGGGCGGTGTCGAGGCTGATGACGCCGTCACGATAACGGTAGAGCGTGGGCAGGTCGAGCAGTTCGAGCGGGCGAACAGTCATGGCATAGGGAGCAGATCAAAGCGCCGGCAAGCAGCCAGCCGTTTGCCGGCCTGCTTGCAATTCCCTCGTCCGCGCTTACCCGGCGAGGGAAAGAAAAAAGGCGTGGAAGCGCGTGTCGTCGGTCAATTCCGGATGGAAGGAGGTCGCCAGCAGCTTATCCTGCCGGGCGGCCACGATGCGTCCGTCGGGCAGGCTGGACAGCACCTGCGCCGCGCCGTAAACCGACTCGATGAGGGGCGCCCGGATGAAGACGGCGTGATACGGCCGCCGGGGATCGGGCCCGGCGTCGAGCGAGGCAATATCCAGGTCGGCCTCGAACGAGTCCACCTGGCGACCAAAGGCGTTGCGCTCGACGGTAATATCCATGATACCAAGCAGGGGCTGGCTGCGCTTGGCATCCTTCGAGAGGAAAATCGCGCCGGCGCAGGTGCCCCAAATGGCCTTCTGGCGACCAAAGTCCCGCAAGGAATCCATCAGGCCATAAGCCACGGCCAGCTTGCCAATCGTGGTGGATTCGCCGCCGGGGATGATCAACCCATCCAGGTCATCGAGTTGGGCAGGCAGGCGCACTTCGCTGCCGGCCACGCCCAGGCGCTTCAAAATCGTGATGTGTTCGGCAAAATCGCCTTGTAACGCAAGAACACCAATTTTCATAGGTTCATTGTTGGCCGTCAGCCAGGCAGCAAAACTCTTGAGAGTCCACCCCGGTCTGCGGACGAACTACCAGCCACGCCCGGCAATCTTTTCAGCTTCAGGCATTTGTGAGATATTGCGCCCGACCATGGCTTCGCCCAAATTGCGACTAACATCGGCCAGGATGGCCGCATCGTTGTAATGGGTCACTGCTTTGACAATGGCCGCCGCGCGCTTGGCCGGATCGCCGGACTTGAAGATGCCCGACCCGACGAACACGCCGTCCACGCCGAGTTGCATCATCAGCGCGGCGTCGGCCGGCGTCGCTACGCCCCCGGCAGCAAAGTTCACCACCGGCAGGCGGCCCAGTTCCTTCGTCTCCCGAACCAATTCGTAAGGCGCGCCGAGTTCCTTGGCAAAGGCCATCAGTTCCTCGTCGGCCATGGTCTGCAGCTTGCGAATAGCGCCCAATACGGTGCGGGCGTGGCGCACGGCCTCCACCACGTCGCCGGTGCCGGCCTCGCCCTTGGTGCGGATCATGGCTGCGCCCTCGCCAATGCGGCGCAGCGCCTCGCCCAGGTTGCGTGCGCCACACACGAAAGGCACCTTGAAGTCATGCTTCAGAATGTGGTTTTCCTCATCGGCGGGCGTCAGCACCTCGGACTCGTCAATGTAATCCACGCCCAGGCTTTCGAGAATCTGCGCTTCGACGAAATGTCCGATGCGGCACTTGGCCATCACAGGGATCGTCACGCTATCCATGATTTTTAGAATCAACTCCGGGTCGCTCATGCGGGCTACGCCGCCCTGCGCACGGATATCCGCCGGGACGCGCTCCAACGCCATTACAGCGCAAGCGCCTGCCTCCTCAGCGATCTTGGCGTGATCGGGCGTCACTACGTCCATGATCACGCCGCCCTTCAACATCTGGGCCAAACCCTTCTTGACGGCGAAGGTGCCGGTAACAGGTGTCTGTTCCATCGTTCACTCCTTTTGCTCAATCGATAAGACCTAATGGGATTCTACCACGCAGAAAGCCTCCGCACCGCACCCGAGTCCGGGCCGGGAACGCGCCAGGGGGGAATGCGCTCGCAGACTCCCCGCGAACGACTCCCGTCAAAGCGACGGAGAATCCCTCTTGACAAAAGCCTCCGCTTGTATACAATTGTACATTGATACAATGATACAAAGCGCTCTTTCCGATACACACTCCGCCAGACAGCTTCTTTCGTCGCCCGACAGAGATCCGCAAGACCTGAAACCAGAAAGCGAGAGGCATCATGGAAAAATATTACGGTGAGTGGATTCCTTACGCAGGAAATAGCGCCATAATTCTTGGGGCTGTTCTGCTTATGATCGCAGGCGGTTTCACTTTATTGGGCGCTACGTTGAAAAATTCTCTACGAGTAAAAATGCCCGGCAAGGCAATCGGCAGCGTACTGGTCGTTGCCTGGATTCTTTCCATTCTTACGTTTCTTGTTAATATTGGCGTATATTCGATCTTGTTGGATCAGGCAAAATTTACGGGCACCATACCTGACAACCCCATCACCAAATTTACGCTATCCTTTGCTTTCTTGAGTTTCTTGACAATTCTTATTATTAATTGGAAGCAAGGAAAGAAAGTAGCATTCTGGGGTGCGGCGTTTGCGGCGATGGCTGGGCCCATGATTTTTGAACTCCCTTTTGACCTGATCGTCATGGGCAGAACTTATCCTCCGATTCCCCCAAACCCTGCGGTTTTACGTGCTTTATTTTTCTTCCCTTTATTCCTGGTAGAGTTGATCACGATATCCCTGGCGCTCTTTTCTCCTCTTTTTAAAGTTACGAAATACACGCTTTATTCCTTGGCCGGAATGTTTTTGGTGTTTGCAATTTGGGGATTCTTAAGTTTTTCTTTTGCCTACACTACGGAATTTCTCATTCTAAACGTAACCGCCAAAGCCCTGGCATTTGTTAGCGTAGTCACTTTATTCTTACCGGAGAAGAATCTCGCTCTCTGAACGGCAGACTGAAAACTGGCAATAGACCTAAATGCGATATCAAAGAGGCAGGATGATCCAACTCGACTTTCGCTCCGACGTTCCGGTCACCAACCAGATCGTCGCACAAATCCAAGGCTTGATCGCTAACGGCACGCTCAAAATCGGAGACCAGCTCCCGACCGTGCGCGCCCTGGCTACGGAACTGCGCATCAACTTCAACACCGTCGCGCGCGCTTATCGCATCCTGGACGAATCTGGGATCATTTCAACCCAACAGGGCCGCGGCACGTATATCTTAGAGAAGCCTTCCCTGGAGGCGGTTGACCAGTTGCGCGACGAGGCTCTGGAAGCGCTTGCCAATCGTTACCTGAGCGAAGCAGAACGCCTGGGCTTCGATGCAAAAGCGGCACTGAACATATTGTCCAAGCAGGTTGAGAAAACCGCCGACCAAAGCAATTCATACACCGAAAGGAAATAAACATGTCGACAAAAACTTCTGCACAAAAGGCACTCACAGCTTCAAAGAGCGATCAGTCCGTCCCCGCCATTGCCGGTTTGATTTTTACACTGTTTCTGATCTTGGGAATCGGTGGAATCCCGGTTTTGGAAACGTGGGGCGTGCCGGATAATTGGGTTGGCGCCTGGACGACCGTCATGTCCCTGCTGGGAATCTATTTCCTGCTCGCGCTGAAAGTGGCTGCTCAATGGCAAAAAGCGGTTATCCTGCGCCTGGGAAAGTTCCAGCGTCTGGCCGGACCAGGCTTCTTCTGGATTATCCCGCTGATCGACTCCATCCCCACCTGGATCGACCATCGCGTCATGGTCACCCCGTTTGCTGCACAAAAAACGCTGACGAAAGATACCGTCCCCGTCGATGTGGACGCCGTCCTGTTCTGGGTGGTCTGGGATGCCGAGAAAGCCGCCCTGGAAGTCGAGGATTACCATGCCGCCGTCGATTGGGCCGCCCAGACGGCGCTGCGCGACATCATCGGACGTATGGTACTGGCAGATATCCTGGTTGGGCGCAGCGCCATCGACAAGGAGCTTCAACAGATCATCGATGAACGCACCACTTCCTGGGGCGTCACGGTACAATCGGTGGAGATCCGCGATATTGTCATCCCGCCTGACCTGGAAGACGCCATGTCACGTCAGGCGCAGGCCGAACGCGAACGCCAGGCGCGCGTCATTCTAGGCGAGTCGGAACGGCAGATCGCCGAATCTTTTGCCGATGCATCCAAGACCTATGTGGATAATCCCACCGCGCTGCACCTGCGCGCAATGAACATGCTCTTCGAAGGTCTCAAGCAAAAGGGCGCCCTGGTCATCGTGCCCAGCAGCGCCATCGACACCATGAACCTGGGAGGCATGAGCGGGCTGGTCTCGCTCGCCCAGAGCAACTTGCCTAAAGAGAAAAAATAGGGTGATGGTTTTCCATGGGCCGGTTTATGTTTCACATGAAACAAACAGAAAGGGATTTTAAAAATGTCTAGCAAAACATCTGTCACGCTCATCCTGGTCTTGATCGCGCTTAGTATAATTATTGGCGCTCTCGCCTACCCGGCGCTTCCGGCACAGGTCGCCTCCCACTGGGGCGCCAACGATCAGGTCAACGGTCACATGTCCCGCTTCTGGGGCGTGGCGCTGATGCCACTGATTATGTTGGGCATGACGCTGCTCTTCCTGGTCATCCCGGTGATCGATCCATTAAAGGAAAACATTGCCAAATTCCGCGACACCTTTAACACCTTCATCGTGCTGATCATTGCGTTCATGCTATATATCCATATCCTGACGTTAGTATGGAACCTGGGATATACCTTTCCCATGAGCCTGGCGATGATCCCGGCATTGGGATTGCTTTTCGTTTTCGTCGGCGTCTTGATGATGAAAGCCAAGCGAAATTTCTTCATTGGTATTCGGACGCCGTGGACCCTGTCGAGCGATACAGTTTGGGATGAGACCCATCGTCTCGGCGGGCGGTTATTCATCGTCGCCGGAATCCTGAGCATATTAACGGTCTTCCTCGGAAACGCCGGTCTATGGATTTTCTTTGGCCTGATCCTGCTGGCATCGTTGATTCCGGTGGTCTATTCTTACATACTCTATCAACGAGAGATCAAAGTGTAGTCCGTAAAGCGACTACGCTTTTTCAGGAATTGTCAACGAACAACGTTTGAAAGGTTGACGTTCCACGTGAAACAATTGGGAGCCTTCCATGGCAGAGACAATGGAATGGGAATATCGGGTCGACACAATCGGCAGCGTGTTCGGAACCAGGGACGAAGATATCGAAGAAACCCTGAATGAATGGGGAGAAGAAGGCTGGGAGGCTATCTCGGTCTACACCCCCTACGGCAGCGGAAAAGTGACCCTCGTTGCCAAACGCCCGTTGACACAGGCCATCAAGCGCCTGCGATCAATGCCACAATAGCAAAGATTCTTCCGCAATCCATGAGAAATCGAGTAGGGAGCGGCGGCTAACCGCTCCCTCTCACACCACCGGACATGCGGGTCCGCATCCGGCGGTTCACCAAGAGTAGCGCAGAAAGATTTGCGCTGGATTTTCTTCTGTCTCGTGCC
>JBJKRF010000098.1:0-4907 GCA_046704785.1 Anaerolineales bacterium
GAAAGGCATCCATTTTGCGATGGAGTTCTTGCAGGGCAATACGCGTCATCTGCTCGACGGCGAGTCGCCGGCGCTGGTTCCCTGGGAACAACGCGCCGGCTACGGACAGTTCATTTCCGCCGAAGGTTAGGACGTGATCGTCATCGGCGGCGGCGATACCGGCACCGACTGCGTCGGTACGGCCATGCGCCACAACTGCCACAGCTTGGTGCAACTGGAAATTCTCGACCGCCCGCCCGATACGCGCCAACCGGATAACCCCTGGCCCGAATGGCCCAAGATTTATCGTCTGGATTATGGACAGGAAGAGTACAAAGCCTTGTACGGCAGTGACCCGCGCAACTATCTCTTAACGGCCAAGCGTTTTATCGGTGATGAAGAAGGCCAGGTCAAAGAAATCGAGACGGTCAAAGTGGAATGGGCGCGCGGCGAGAACGGGCGTTTTTCCCCGCGCGAAATCCCGGGCAGCGAGCAGACCTATCCGGTTCAGTTGGTCTTGCTGGCGATGGGCTTCCTCGGCCCCGAAGAGACCGTCCTGGGCCCTCTCAACGTCGAGCGGGATGAGCGCAGCAACGCCAAGGCTGCTTACGGCGAGTTTGCGACCAGCATTCCGGGCGTCTTTGCGGCTGGCGACATGCGCCGGGGACAGAGCCTGATCGTTTGGGCTATCAATGAAGGACGCGGTGCAGCGCGCGAGTGCGACCGCTATCTGATGGGTAAAACCGACCTGCCTTGAGTTCGGGCGGGAAAGCAGGCCGGGCCTTTCATCGACATGAATTTTCTGGCTGAAAAGGATGAGCCTGTAAACGGGAACGACCTGACGTCGAAACGGTCGTTCCCGTTTACAGGGCTTTTTTTCTATCTTTTCCTGGCCGGAATTTTGTTTTTGATTTTTGGCTTTTTGCCGTTCCCGATGGTTGTCACCTGCACCTACCCGATTGCGCAGCGCGTGTCTCTGGCGCTGTGCGCTGCCCTGAGTGTGCAGGTGCTGGTGGGCCGCCGGCTGTTTTCCGCGGCTGCCAGGTCGATTTTCTTTGGGGAGGTGTTCTTCCTGCTGTTGACGCTGTGGTTGGGCTCGTATCCGCTTTCCCCGTTGGGATTTGCGAGTGGGCGTATTCCTTTCCAGCAAGGTTTCGTCGTGAGCACCTCGAGCGTACGCACCTGGCGCATTGACAGCGGAGAGATCATCAGCGTGGAAGCCATTTCCGATGCGAAGTTCCGCGCCCTTACGCTGCCCGCTCCGGTTCACTGCGAGTGGCATTCGTCGGATAATGGCTTGTTCTTCCCCCCGAACGCCTGTGAGACCAGCTACGTGGTGCCCGGCAGCGGCACGGATTTTGTCACCGTCAGCATCCGGCCGGGCTGCGGCCTGCCCGAGTCCAGCGGCGAAATCAAAGTCGCCATTTTCCCGTAAGAAGCACGTCGGCAGAGTCCCCGATTGTCCCCGAATATACTAGAAAAATATGATAAATATTGACATTTTTATGCCTCTTTGCTATAATGCCACTTGTGTAAAAAAATTGGCAAATCGGAATATAATCATGCCCGGCGGGCTATAGCAGGCCTTATGGATATAAAATTTGGTCGCAAGCTTTGAAGCTGCAAGGAGAAAGTATGTCGGAACTGGTCATCAAAAACCTGCACGTCTCCATTGATGAGAAGGAAATTCTGAAAGGTGTCGACCTGACCATTAAACAGGGCGAAATCCACGCGGTGATGGGGCCGAACGGTACGGGAAAATCCACGCTGGCGTATACGCTGATGGGGCATCCCAGCTATACCGTCACCCAAGGGGAAGTCCTTTTTAAAGGGCAAAATGTGCTCGATCTGGCTGCCGACGAACGTTCCCGTCTGGGGCTGTTCCTGGCTTTTCAATATCCGGTTGCCATCCCCGGCGTGACCGTGGCTAACTTCCTGCGTTCGGCGCTGAATGCGCGTCGTCGCGCTGAAAACCCCGAAGATAAGGGCATCCCCGTTCCGGAGTTTCGTAAAATGCTCAAGGAAAAGATGGAGATGCTCAAGATGGATCCCGCCTTCGCGGGGCGTTACCTGAACGATGGTTTCTCTGGCGGCGAGAAGAAGCGCGCCGAAATCCTGCAGATGGGCGTGCTCAAACCGGAAATCGCCATCCTGGACGAGACCGATTCTGGCCTGGACATTGATGCGCTGCGCATCGTTTCTGAAGGCGTCAACGCGTTGACCGGCCCGGATCTGGGGGTATTGGTTATCACGCACTACCAGCGTTTGTTGAACTATATCAAACCGCACTTCGTTCACGTCATGATGGGGGGCCGCATCGTCGAATCGGGCGGTGCGGACCTGGCGTTGAATCTCGAAGAACACGGCTACGAATGGATTCGAGAAAAGGTCGAAGAGGCGGCGTAAGTCAGCCATCGCAGGTGACGGAAGCGCAGGATTTTTCCGCCCCTTTACGACGGCTTTTTAATGGAGCGAGCTATGAGCGAAGATACAAAAATCCTGGAAGGGTTAGGCGAGTACAAGTACGGCTTTCATGACCCGGAGAATTATGTGTTCAAATCCCAAAAGGGATTGAGCCGTGAGGTCGTCGAACAGATTTCGTACATGAAGGGTGAGCCGCAGTGGATGTTGGACTTCCGCTTGAAGGCACTCGATCACTTCTTAAAGCGTCCGGTTCCCACCTGGGGGCCCGACCTTTCCGGATTGAATTTCGACGACATTTATTATTACGTCCGGCCGACCCAGAAAAGCGGAAAATCCTGGGAGGACGTTCCTGACGCGATCAAGAATACGTTTGATAAGTTGGGAATCCCCGAAGCCGAACGCAAGTTCCTGGCGGGCGTGGGGGCGCAGTACGAGTCCGAGATGGTTTACCACTCCGTTTTGGAGCATCTCGAAAAGCAGGGCGTGATTTTCCTGTCAATCGAAGATGGCCTGCGCCAGCACCCAGACCTGTTCCGTGAATATTTCGGCACGGTCATTCCGATTGAGGACAACAAGTTCGCCGCTTTGAACAGCGCTGTCTGGTCGGGTGGATCGTTCGTTTACGTGCCGAAGGGCGTCAAAGTGGATTTGCCCTTGCAGGCGTATTTCCGCTTGAATACGGCCAACGTTGGGCAGTTTGAGCGCACCATGATCATCGTCGACGAGGGGGCGCAGGTGCATTATGTGGAAGGCTGCACCGCGCCGCAGTACACCAGTAATTCCTTCCATTCCGGCGTGATCGAGATCATCGTCAAAAAAGGCGCCCGCTCGCGTTATTCCACCATCCAGAACTGGTCGACCAACGTTTACAATCTGGTGACCCAACGCGCCAAGGTCTTTGAAGATGCTACCCACGAATGGGTGGACGCCAACCTTGGTTCGAAGGTCACGATGAAGTATCCCTCCTGCTATTTGATGGAGCCGGGGGCGCACGGCGAAATGCTGTCGATGGCTTTCGCCGGTCCGGGCCAGGTGCAGGATGCCGGCTCGAAGATGGTGCATTTCGCGCCCAACACTACCAGCAAGATTACGTCCAAATCCATCTCCAAGAACGGTGGACGCGCATCCTATCGCGGCCTGCTGAAGGTATATAAAGGCGCGAAAGGCGTCAGGTCGAATGTGGTCTGCGACGCGCTGCTGCTCGATCCGCAGTCCCGCTCCGATACCTATCCATATATCGAAATCGACGAGGATGATGTGACCATCGGGCACGAGGCCTCGGTCTCTAAAGTTGGCGAAGAGCAGTTGTTTTATCTGATGTCGCGTGGCCTGAGCGAAGAAGCGGCCACGACCATGGTCGTTTCCGGTTTCATCGAGCCATTGGTCAAAGAATTACCGATGGAATATGCTGTGGAAATGAATCGCCTGATCCAGTTGCAGATGGAAGGTTCCATTGGCTGAGATGACAGAAAAACCCAAAGTGGTGGTCAGTTCCCGCACCCGTCGTCCGGTCGCCGCCGAGAAAAAATTTACCTTTACTGCAGATATGATCCCGGCGGGCGAGGCCTTGAAGGAATACCGGCAGCGCGCCTGGGAGGCGTATCAACGCCTCGACATTCCGACTGCCTCCGAAGAGGCCTGGCGGCGCACCGATTTGCGCTTCCTGCCTGCTGATGTGTTTCACCTTCCGGCGGAGAATGCCTACGAACAGTTGCCGCCCGTTCCCGAAGATTTGCTCAGTCCGCTGGTCGCCGACCAGCACGGTGGGCAGATCATCCTGACGCCGGGTGGCGGCGTCAAAATCAGCCTGGATGAGAAGCTTGCCGAAAAAGGCGTGATTTTTACTGATCTCAAGACTGCCGTGCAGAAACACCCTGATTTGCTGGCAAAGATGGTCTCCAAGACAGTCAATCCCGAAGAAGGTAAGTTCGCTGCCCTGGCTGGCGCATTTGCGCAAAATGGCATTGTGTTGTACGTGCCGCGTGGCTTGCAGATCGACGAGCCTTTTCATAGTGTGCTGTGGGGCCCCGGCGCAGACCTGGCGCATATTTCGCATTTGCTCGTCTTGATCGACGAAGGCGCTTCGGCGACCTTTGTGCATGAAGCTTCTTCGCCTACCGAGGCGGCCAATACGCTTCATGTTGGTTTGGTCGAGATTCAGGTGTTACAGGGTGCTACCTTGAAATTTGTCGAGCTGCAATCCTGGGGCAAGCACGTCTGGAATTTTAGCCACGAGCGCATTCGTGTGGAACGCGATGGCAACCTCGATTGGATTTTCGGCGCCATTGGATCGCGCCTGACGAAAAATTTCTCTGAGTTGGATTTAGCCGGGCAGGGTTCCACTGGGCGCATGTCTGGGTTCTACTTCACAGATGGCAACCAGCACCTCGACCACGATACGCAACAGAATCACCTGGCGCAGAACACCACCAGCGACCTGTTGTTCAAAGGTGCGCTCAAAGGGAAAAGCCGTTCCGTCTGGCAGGGCATGATTTACGTTGCGC
>JBJKRF010000099.1:0-42785 GCA_046704785.1 Anaerolineales bacterium
TTCTTTTAACCACCAAGGACACGACGAGCACGAAGGAAAAAGCGGGCAAAACCTTGAAATTTCCTCCTTCGTGCACCGTTCTGGCCGTCGTGGTTCAGATTTTCCCGCCATGAACGGGAGAGCCAATAGAATTTGTCCCAGGCCTTCCCTTCTTTTGGATTCAGGCGTTCCTCGATCAATCCTTTGTCTTTAGAGAGGAACATACCCATCAGCACCAAAAGTCCTATGCTTATGGCAACATAAACCCAGGCCTGCCAATACGCCAGGCGGCCCGCTGCGATGAATAGCAGGGCGATCATTGCCAGCGGAGTCAGAACCGCTCGCACTAACAGTTGAAGCCAGTTCATTTTTGGAGTATCAGAGAGCGCCATATCCGAATCTCCTGAATGGATCGGGCTGCCTCACGAGTCTGCAACAGGTTGGCCCCAATCTGTTGGACTTCCGGCACGAAGGCCATCCGAGTTGCTGGCGCTCGTTGCAGCAAAGAAAGCGATCACGCCGCCTGCCACGAGACGGCGATTTGCGTGCCCTCACCGGGCTCGCTATAAATCGTCAGTTTGGCGCCAATGCCTTCGGCGCGTTCACGCATGATGCGGACTCCCAGGTGATTAGGTGGCACGGCTTCGGGCATAAATCCGGTGCCGTTATCGACGATCATCAAGCGCCCTGAAGTAGAGTCCATCTTCAAGCTGATGATCACCTGGGTGGCCCTGGCATACTTCACCACGTTGTTCAGCGCTTCCTGTGCGATGCGGTACAGCGCAACCTGCACTTCGGGCGCGAGACGGTTTTCCCCATCGATTGTCAATTGGATAGGAATGCGCGCCCGCCCGATGATGGCTTCGCTCAACTGGCGCAGCAGATCGGGTAGGGCGGTATCCGTCAGGGCGGCAGGACGCAGTTCCAATAGCAGGGTGCGCATTTCGGCCAGCGCGCCGCGGGTCAGTTCGCGCAGTTCGGCCAGACGTTTGCGCGCTTCTTTCCGATTTACTTCCCATAGTTGCGGCAGTACTTCGGCCAACAGGCTGGCCGAGAACAGCGTCTGTGTGACGGCATCGTGCAGATCGCGCGCCAGTCGGTTGCGTTCGGCCAAGATGGCCTCGTCGGCAGCTTTTTGGGCCAGGGCCTGCTCGGCGCGTTGGCGCTGTTCGATTTCCTCCAACAGCCGCAGGTTGGCATCGCTCAGCGCAGTGGTGCGCTCTTCGACCCGTTGTTCGAGCGTGTGACGATATTGCGCCTCCTGGGCTGCCAGCTTTTCATCGGCCCGTTTCTGCGCGTCAATGTCTTCGATCAGACCTACCAGGAATAGCGGCTGGTCGGTATCGTCACGTACGAGTGAATAGCTGACACGCGCCCAGAAAATCCGCCCCTCTTTGTGAACGTAACGCTTCTCGATGGTATAGGTATTCCGCTTTCCGATGGTTACTTCGTGAAACAACTCTGTATCCAGGGTCTTATCGTCGATGTAAATAATATCGACCGGGTTCATGTTGAGCATTTCTTCCTGGCTATAACCGGTCAGGCGCGCGGCAGCGGCATTGACCGCAATCAAGCGTCGTTCGAGGCCCATCATGGCAACGCCCACATCCGAGTTATCGTAAATGGCGCGGAAGCGCGCCTCAGATTCGCGCAGACGGTCTCGAGCGCGCCTTTCATCGTCGATGTCTTCGATGATCCCAATCGCCATGTACGGCGTTCCGTCCGGATTGCGCGCCAGCGAGTAGTTCAGGCGTCCCCAAAAGATACTGCCGTCTTTGCGAACGTAGCGTTTCTCAACCTTGTACGAATCGCGCCTTCCCTCGAAAAGCTCCCGCCCCAGGTCGACGTCCAGGCTGCGATCTGCGGGGTAAGTGCAATCGACAATGCTCACTTTTCGCAACTGCTCTTCCGTATAACCAAACATACGTTGTAGCGCCGGATTGAAGCGCTGGCTTTCGACCAGGCTGGTAAACAGTCGTTCATCTACCCCCTTCTGGACGGGTTGGCCGTCGAGATGGGTGATGACAATGCCCATTTCGGCGTAATCGTAAACCGCACGGAAACGAGCCTCCGACTTTTGCAGATTTTCCTCCGCTTTTTGGGATAACGTCGTTTCGGCCTGCTCCCGTTGTTCGAGTGTCTGCTCGAACTTTTGCCGGGTCTCGTTAAATTGGTCTTCCTGCTGGCTGACGAGGGCCTCCAGGAGGCGAACCCGTTTGCTGGCCTGCACCCAGTGCCAGGCAACCAGCGCCAAAAGAATCAACAAAATTCCGGCCACAGTGAGAGGCAGCAGCCAGGGGCTCTCACTGGGAGCCTCCCAGAGAATTTGCCAGCCAAAAATGTCCTCTGGAAACCGACTTATGGCCTGGATGGACAAGACGAGGTGAATAGACATGTCAAAGACCTGCAATTTATCAGTTTTTAGCGCGGACTGTACTTGCTATAATACTCACACGTACAATTTTGCAAAGTGGATAATGTCATGTCTGAAGCGAACAAAATCCGTGTCATGTTGGTGGACGATCATGCTGTTGTGCGCAGTGGCTTGAGCGCTTTTCTCATGATTTATCCCGATCTGGAATTGGTCGGTGAGGCCGAGAGCGGCGAGGAAGCTGTGGCGCGTGTATCCCTCTTCCGCCCGGACGTGATTCTCATGGACCTGGTCATGCCGGGGATGGACGGCGTTGCCGCAACTCGTGCGATCCGCCAAAAGCATCCGGAGATTCAGATCGTGGCGCTTACCAGTTTCAAGGAAGAAGGCCTCGTGCAAGGCGCTTTGCAGGCTGGCGCCATTGGCTACTTGCTCAAGAACGTCAATGCGACCGAACTGGTCAGCGCAATCCGTTCGGCGTATGCCAAACGGATGACTCTCTCATCAGAGGCTGCCCAGGCATTGGTAAATGCCTCCTCGCAAAACTTGCCACCCGGTGAAGACCTGACAGAGCGCGAGCGAGAGGTGTTATCGCTGATGGTCGACGGACTCAATAATGCGGAGATCGCAGGCCGGCTCGTGGTCAGCGCTTCGACGGTCAAGTTCCACATTGCCAATATATTTTCCAAATTAGGAGTCGATAACCGCGTTGCGGCGGTTTCGTTGGCTTTGCAACGGAAATTGCTCTGAGCATCCCTTTTGAAGAATCGAGCCGTCCGCGGTTTTCTTGCGGGCGGCCCTTTTTGTTTTGAGTGGTGTTCCTCCGATTTGCTCGCGCCCTTTTGAGTCTCTCTGTGTTTTATGCAAACCTAGCCAACTGGACAGGCGCAAACTCTCCCGTTGCAGGGTGCCTGGATGTGACGGGCAACGTAAACTGAGGGTGAGAAGGGATGCCTTCCTTATGATGACCAATATTGTTCTGGCGGATGGTCATACATCCATTCGCTCGGCCCTTAAGCTTTTACTGGAGAGCCGTTTACCTGTTCGTGTGGTGGCCGAAGCTGCTGATATGGAATCCTTGAAGCAGGTTATTTCGGTATCTCGTGCCATGTTATTGCTGGTCGATTGGGAATTGCCCGGCTTCAGCCAAGAGCAGGGCCTCAAGAAGTTGCGCGAACTTTACCCTGCACTCACGATTGTGGTCTTGAGTGTACGTCCTGAGGTCGAAGCCCTCGCATTGGCGTTCGGTGCTCAGGCGTTTGTCGCAAAATCCAAGCCACCGGAGATGCTTTTGAACACAGTGGCCCGCTTGCAGTGCAAGAGCGGGTAAGGTACCATTAGTGCACCAGCCTTAATCCAGCCGAGCCAAGGATCGTCTATCAAAGACTCATTTCAGGACGGGTATTCTGCTTCGAAACGGTGACCGGCTGCGGGGCGCTCGCCCTGATCTTATCCATAAGGAGACGTGATGAAAACGACCGTTCTGCGTTGGGGACTTCTGTCCACCGCGAAAATCAATCAGGCATTGATCAAACCACTGCGCTCTTCGTCCCGCAACCGCCTGACCGCTGTTGCGAGCCGTTCTCAGTCCACGGCGGACGCGTATGCGAAGGAGAACAAGATTCCGCGCGCGTTTGGCAGCTATGAGGCCATGCTGTCCGACCCGGAGATCGACGTGGTTTACAACTCGCTGCCCAATCACCTGCACGCCGAATGGACCATCAAAGCCGTGGAGGCCGGCAAGCATGTGCTCTGCGAAAAGCCCCTGGCGCTCTCGGTGGATGAGGTGCAGGCGATGGCCGACGCGGCCCGCAAACAGGGGAAAGTGGTGGCCGAGGCGTTTATGTATCGTCACCATCCGCAGACTCTCAAGGCGAAGGAAATCGTGAATAGCGGCAAACTGGGAGACATCAAGCTGGTGCGTGGTTCGTTTACCATCGATTTCGACCGCCCCGACAATTACCGTCTCGATCCGGCGATGGGCGGCGGCAGCATCTGGGACGTGGGCTGTTATCCCATCAGTTATACACGCCTGATGTTGGGCGCCGAGCCGCTGGAGGTCTTTGGCTGGCAGGTGACCGGGAAAACCGGTATCGACGCCTCGTTCATGGGGCAGATGCGCTTCCCCAATGAGGTGGTTGCCCAGTTCGATTGCAGCTTCGTCATCCCGTATCACACCTTTATGGAGGTCGTCGGCTCGCAGGCAACGCTGGTCATCCCCAAGCCGTTCAATCCCGGCCTGGACGAGAAAATGTATCTGACGAGCGCCGGGAACACCGAGACGCTCAAGGTCAAGGGCGAGAGTCTGTACGTTGGTGAAGTGGAAGACATGGCCGACGCGATCTTATCGGGCAAACCGCAGCGTATGTCGCTGGACGACAGTTGCGCCAACGTGGCGGCCATGGTGGCGTTGCTCGAGTCGGCGCGGGCGGGCAAGCCCGTTAGCCTGTGAGCCGGATTCGGCGATGAAAAAGTTTCCCGTGTGGTTACTCGTGGGTGACGCGTTAATATTCGTGTTGGTAACGCTGATCGGTTTTGCTGCGCACGGCGAAGGCGGGTTGGCGATGGTGCCGCGCATGTTCACTACGTTCCTGCCTTTGCTGGTCGCCTGGGGGTTGATCGCCCCCTGGTTGGGATTGTTCCAGCCGTCCGTAACGGACGATGCGCGCCAACTCTGGCGCCCGGTCTGGGGCATGTTGTTGGCTGCGCCGATGGTGGCCGTCTTGCGCGCGGCGATGTTAAATAGCGCAGCGCTGCCGATCTTCACCCTCGTTTTAGGAAGCAGCGCTGCGTTAGGATTGTTGCTTTGGCGGAGCATCTGGTGGGGCGTGCGCCGTCAACGAAACGCCTGACGTGAGCTAAACCCGTCGCAAGATGCGGATGACGGCCACCAGCACGACGCCGCCGATCACGGCGACGACAATGTCGCCGACCCAACTGGTGGGGTGGAATCCGACCAGCCTGGCCAGATAACCGCCCACCAGTCCGCCGATCAGCCCGATGACCAGGTCGCCGAGAAGCCCGAAGCCGCGTCCGCGCATCACCAGGCCCGTCAACCAACCGGCGATCACGCCGCTGATGACCCAAATGAGAATGTTAATAAGCATGCTGTCTCCTTGTTGAATAGTCGAAGTGATCTTCCCAATCTAACACATTAGCTCTTTGGGCGTTATGGGTGATCGGTTCTATTTTCGTTTGCATTACTACCATCTCCACATATCTACCCCTCAGCCGCACTTACTCCCAGAGAACCGGAATGATAAAATCAGGTCACTATGGACGAAGCTGCCCTCATTCGTGACGCGCAACAGGGTGATTTGCAGGCTTTCAATCGTCTGGTATTGGCCTATCAGGATGCGCTTTTCAATGTGGCCGTGCGTATTCTGGGAGACGACGACTTGGCCGCCGATGCCACACAGGAGGCCTTTATCTCCGCTTTTCGCAGCCTGAATGGCTATCGGGGCGGATCGTTTCGCGCCTGGCTGTTGCGCACGGTCACCAACGCCTGTTACGATGAATTGCGTCGCAAGCAACGCCGTCCGACCGTGGCGCTCGAACCCAACAATGACGACGATGAGGAGATCGAAACGCCGCGCTGGCTGGCCGACCCGTCCATGGGGCCCGAAGAAACCTTCGACGCCGACGAACTCGAACATGCCCTGCAGCATTGTCTCGACGCGCTGCCCACGGATTTCCGCATGGTGGTCGTCATGGCTGATATCGAGGGCCTGGACTACGCCGAAGTGGCGGTCGCGGCGCGTGTTCCGCTCGGCACCATCAAGAGTCGTCTGGCGCGCGCGCGTCTGCGTATGCGTGAATGTCTCCAGGGCTTCAGGGAACTTTTACCCGCCGCATTCCGTCTGGAAGAGGGAAGCCCATCATGACCCAACCTTCTTTCCATGACGTTGAGATGTTGACCGCTTACCTGGACGGGGAACTGGCCCAGGCGGAAGCGGCCCGTCTCGAGACGCGCCTGCATGACGACCCGACGCTGCGTAGCGTTTACGAAGAGTTGCGTCAATCCCGGAGCTTGTTGCGCCGGTTGCCCAAACGGCGCGCGCCGCGTAATTTCACACTGACCCCGCAGATGGCGGGCGTGCGGCCACCGCTGCCGCGCAGCTATCCGATTTTTCGCTTTGCCTCGGCCATCGCCGCCGTCTTGTTTTTATTTACCTTCGCCACCAACCTGATCGTGCCGGCATTTTCGCCCCAGGCTACGCCTCCATCCTTTGCTTTTGATCAGGCTGCTGGCAGCGGGCCGGAAAACCCGATGATGCAGGTGGCTCCGGCCGCAACGGAAGCGCCGGCTGCGATTGCAGCCTCCCCGATGACGGCCACGCCCTCCGGTGTGATGGGGGCTGCAATCCTGGCAACACCGACGGTGGCTTCCGCGCCTGCCGAAGCGCTGGCCGTAACCGGGGCCCCCGCCCCGAACTTGGTTCGGCCGCAGTCTAAGCTGGTGCCCAATGCCGCAGCACAAAACGCGGCTCCGAGTCGTGAGCCGTCCGGAGTGCCAATCCCAATCCCGGTGGAAGCGATTCTGCTGGCACTGGCCGTCCTGGCAGCTGGCGCAGCGTTGTTCGTGCGCTGGCGCGTTGACCGCGAGTTTCGGCAGCGCAGGCTATAAAGCCATTGACCGATGCAAAAGACGCCCGCTTGCCGGGCGTTTTTTGATTTCTCGATTTGTTCCGACTCGCTGATCACGAGAAATTCACAAGATTCAGATTCTCCTGGTCGATAATGGGCGTAGAATAGCGCTATGCGTTCTGAAGACATGAAGTTCTGTCCGCGTTGCGCCACACTCTTGACCGTTGCCGAAAAATTTGGGCGGCAACGCCCCGTATGCCCTTCGTGCGGGTGGATTTACTTCGAGGATCCCAAAGTGGCCGCCGCGGTGCTGATCGAGCAGGGAGAGCTTGTGCTGCTCGTGCAACGGGTGAACGAACCTCATCGCGGGAAATGGACATTCCCTGCCGGGTTTGTCAACGCCGACGAAGACCCGGCCCAGGCTGCCGCACGCGAATGCCGAGAAGAGACCGGCCTGGACGTGGATATTATCGGCATCCTGGATATCCGTTCGGGGCGGGAGCATGTCCGCGGGGCGGACTTCGTCATCTTTTACCGGGGGCAGGTGACGGGTGGCTTGCTACAGGCCGGCGATGACGCCGATGCGGCGCAATGGTTCTCCCGCGCGGAGCTGCCGTCCCTGGCATTCGAGTCCACCCGCTTTATCCTCGCCACGTACTGAATCTTGAGATGGTGATTCTCCCAACAGGCAAAGTTTCGCTGGCCGCCTGATTTTCTCGGCGTGCTACAATAATGGGGAGAAAAGAAAGGACTCTGTATGTCTGCGACTCCTGCTGTACGTCCTTCGCCGATTGTCGGCACCTGGTACGAAGGCAACCCGCAGCGACTGGCCCAAGCGGTCGATGGGTATATGGGCCGCGCCGAATTGCCGGTGCTCTCCGGTCAGGTGATCGCCGTCGTTGCGCCGCATGCCGGGCATATCTATTCGGGGCCGGTAGCCGGATATTCCTTCGCCGCCGTGCGCGGCCTTTCCCCCGATCTCGTGGCGGTGGTCTCTCCCATGCACCATGGCTATCCCCAGCGTCTGTTGACCACGGCGCATACGGCCTACGCCACGCCGCTGGGCGAGGTGACTGTGGATCAAGAGGCCTTGGAAGCCCTGGAAGCCGAACTACAACGCAGCCTGGGTTTTGGACTGACGCCGGTCTCCAACGATCCCGAACATTCGTTGGAGATCGAACTCCCCTTTCTCCAGCGTGCCGTTAAATCAGCGTTTTCTCTGCTGCCGGTGATGGTGCGGGCCCAACGCCCCGACGTTTCTCATTCATTGGGCCTAGCCTTGGCAAAAGTTCTGCGTGGGAAAAATGCCTTGCTGGTGGCATCCACCGACCTGTCGCACTTTTTCGACCAGGATACTGCCAACCAACTGGATGCAGAGATGTTGCGCCAGGTGGAAGCTTTTTCACCTGAAGGCATGTTCACTGTTGAACAGGAGGGCAAAGGCGAGGCTTGCGGGCTGGGCGCCGCCGCGGCGGTTCTCTGGGCGGCCAGGGAACTGGGCGCAGATACAGTGCGTGTGCTCAATCATGCCACCTCTGGCGATGTGACCGGTGAAATGATACGTGTCGTCGGCTACGGCTCGGCGGTCGTTTTGAAGACGCGATGAAAGGATCGCCTGATTGGCAGCCTTTTTGATTACTGGCCTTGGAGGGTGGATGTTTTTTTGATGATGAGATGCGTTTGTGCGTCTCAGTTATGCTCCAGCGTGCGGAACGCCAGAGCCCCCAGCATCAGCGGGCACCAGAACGTGACTCCCCGGTAAGCCAGCGTAATCACCACCGATTGTTCCCAATCGACTCCTAGCGAGGTCAATGCCAGGGGCAGGATGCCTTCCACCACGCCAATTCCAGACGGGGTAGGGGAGACGATCAGGAACAGGTAGCAGATGGCAAATCCGGCGATCACCGTGCCAACCGCAATGCTGGCGTCGAAGCTCAGGAAGGTCATCAACAAAATCAGGGTTTGCAAGCATTTGCTGCCCAGAGCATACAAAAACGGCAGCAATAATCCACGCCGGCGCGCGCGCAGGATCGATAATCCCTCTGAAACTTCATGCCCGAAGTTGAGTGCAACTGCCTCCGGCAGGTAGTCACGGTGTAAGAGCGGCCACAAAATACGGTTGGCCAGACGTGAAAGCCAGGCCAGGACGCGGCCCAATTTTTCCCCTGAATCTGAACCGACACGAATCAACGAACCGAACCCCAGGAAAAGCAACACCATCACCGCTGATGCGCTGACTTCCCCTGGATTTAAATTGTTCATTTGGATCAGGACGATGATCCCCAGCGCCAGAATCACCATAAAAGCGGCGTAATCGAAGAATAAAAAAAGCGCCGCGACCGCGGCAGCGCGTCCGCGCGGTATCTTTCGCTTTCCGGCGTCATCCAGAAAAACCGCCAGGCCGCCGGCCCCGGCTGTCGGCGCAACCACATTGACGAAGTTGGCGGCCACGGTCAGCATGCTCAAATGCAGGAGTCTTTCCTGAATGCCCATCATCTTGTAAAGAACGCGATACCTTGCCGCCTCATTGAGCACCCAAAGAAGCAGGAGGGCAAATGCCAACCCAAGAAAAAGCGGGTGGCTGTGTTTAAGGGTATTCAGAATGTCTTGCAATTCAGAAAAGCTGAGAATAATAAATGTGATACCCAAGAAGGAAATGACAACCACCAGAAGTTTTTTCATTTTTGCGGATTATACAAGAAAAGGGTCTATAAATTTAGCATAAATTGTGGAGGTTTCAGCGAGGGAAAACTGCGGCGAATCTTTTTTTCTCACCCGTTGCTAACACCAAAATACGAGTAACATTAGTATTGATTCTGCAACTTCGTTATTCTTCCTGCGTAGACATTTCCAGAACGGCTGACAGGAGCTACTGTGAACGAAGAGATGGCCTGGATCATCCAGGCCCAGCAAGGTAAAGACGACGCGTTCACCCGCTTGGTGGAACAATATCAAACCCCGGTGTTCAATTTGTGTTACCGGATGTTGGGCGAGCCCGAACTGGCAGAGGACGCCGCCCAGGAAAGCTTCCTGCGCGCATATCAAAACCTTTCCCGCTACGACCGTGGACGTCCTTTTGCGACGTGGTTACTCTCCATTGCGGCTCATTATTGCATCGACCGCTTGCGTCGTCGAAAGTTCAAAGCTTTTTCGCTGGATGCAGAACGAGATGACGACGATCGCCCGACGGAATTTCCCGATGTTGATGCGCTCAACCCAGAGCAGGAAGCCGTCCGGCATGAAGAGCAGGAACGGGTGCATGATGTGCTCCAGGAACTGGACGCCACTGACCGCGCTGCCATCATCTTGCGCTATTGGTACGACTTCTCAGAATTGGAAATTGCGCAGAGTCTCTCGCTCACCGTCAGTGCGGTGAAGAGCCGTTTGCATCGCGCCCGTCGTGAGATGGCGCGACGTATACAAGCCGACTCTCCGAAGGCCCGCATAGAAAGGATGCCTTATGGATCACCAGCCCTATGAAACCTGGCTGCTTGATGACCTGTACCTGACTCCTGAGCAGGAACGCGACTTGCGTGCCCATCTGCGAAGCTGCTCGAGTTGTGCGGCGCTGGCCGGCGCGAACCTGGCGCTGCGTTCTGCTCCAATGAAAGTGCCCGCCGAAGGCTTTGCGCTTCGTTTCCAAACCCGACTGGTTGCACAACGAGCCGTGCAACGCAAACGGACGATCTTTGGCGTTTTCCTGCTGATTTTGGCGAGTATTGGGTTGCTGGTTTGGATAGGCATGCCGTATGTCAGCCTGTTATCGATCTCGCCTGCTGTTTTTACGTCAGATGCAGTGAGTGAGATGATCCATCTCGGATTGGTGCTGCGTGCCTTCAGCACCGTCGGCGACGTATTGTTCAATGTGTTGGTTACTTTCGTCCCAGTGTACGTCTGGGCGCTTTCCTTGCTCTTCTTCAGTTGCACGGCCTCGCTGTGGGTCGTCTCCGTTCATCGATTTGGAAAACGCGCCGAGTCGGCTTCATGAGCCGCAGGAGAATAAAATGTCCAAAAATATAGGAAAGTTATTGCTCATCCTATGCCTGGTTATTTTGCTGGTCGTTCCGCTGGGAAGCGTCAGCGCAAAAGGCTTGCATGATGGTCAGGTGATCTTCGGTCAGAATTACACACTTAAGAGCGGGGAGACGCTCAATGGCGATCTGGTTGTGTTCGGGGGGGCCGTCTCTATCGAAAGCGATGCCACGGTGAACGGTTCCGTTGTGCTGGTAGGCGGTAGCCTTTCGATGGATGGAACCGCGACCAAAGATGTGGTGGTGATTGGCGGGGCCGCCCATTTGGGCAATAGCGCCCATGTGCGTGGAAATCTCGTTACGATGGGAGCGCCACTCGACCGTGCACAGGGTGCCAAAGTGGACGGTGACACGATCGACAATGTACCCAGCAACTATGGCTTTTCCGGCCAACCGATTGTCACGCCTCCTACAGCCCCGGCGCCGCGCTTCAACATCGAACTGAGTCCTTTGTGGAGCCTGTTGAGCTTATTCGGACGTTCGCTCTTGTTGGGCTTGCTTGCGTTGTTGGTCACGTTATTTATGCCGGTTTATACCCGTCGTGTTGGGGAGACGATTGCCGTACAGCCGGTAGTGGCCGGCGGCATTGGGCTGTTGACCATCATCGTTGCGCCCCTGGCCTTGCTGATCATGATCGTTACCGTAATCCTGATCCCGGTGGCCTTGTTGGCCGTGGTGCTGCTTGGCGTAATGATTGTATTTGGCTGGATTGGCCTGGGTACGGAGATCGGCATCCGCGTTGGGGAGATGTCGCCGGGGAGTAATATTCCGCTCCCGGCGTTGGCCTTCCTGGGAACCTTTGCCTTGACCCTGGTGGCGGATGGAGTCGGTTTTGTGCCGTGCGTCGGTTGGTTGGTTCCCGCATTGTTAGGCCTGGTTGGCATCGGTGCGGTGCTGATGAGCCGTTTCGGGGCGCGTCCCGCCGTTTTGGCGGCGACACCGGCAACGGGTGATTCTGCATCGCCGACTCCCCCGCAGCAGAATCCTGAATAAACGGTTTTGTTCGGTTCGACAGCGACCTCCGCCCGAGGTCGCTGTTTTTTAAGTTTTTGGGGTCGAGGTAGTGAAACACAGCTGCTCCCTTACCGAAACCGTTTTTTGTTTCCCAATAAATCTGCTGATATAATTCAGGTTCCCATTACAAGAGAGCGTCTGCTTCATGCGCTGATTTCCAGAGAGCCTAATTCGAAGCACCCCGGCAGAAGCAAGCCGGGGAATGTTTTTGGAGGCCCATGTTCAACGATAATTACCACACTCCCGTTCACAAAAAACCGGTTCCATTTATCCATATCTCCGGCTCACACCGCGAGATCGGCCGCCAGATTGGCGAGGCCTTGCGTAAGCAGGTGCAGCACAGTATCGAGAATGCACGCAAGCTGCTGGAAAACGCTTATGAAGAGCTCGAATTGACCTGGGATGGCGCCAAGATTCAGGGACGTAAGTATTTGCCCTTTGCCGAAGAACGTTATCCGCAATATGTGGACGAGATGCGTGGAATCGCCGAAGGAGCGAATGTGCCGTTCGACCATGTGGTGGTGTTGAATGCGATGGAAGCAGTGACCATGGACGCGCTGCATTTGATCAGTTGCACCAGCATGGCGGTCAACGACATGCACACGGCCGATGGGCACGTGCTGGCAGCGCACAACGAAGACTGGTTGCCGGAGGATGAAGAGGACGTTTATGTCGTGCACGCCAAGCCGGACGACGAGCCGCCCTTCCTGGCAATGAGTTACGGCGGTCTGCTGCCTAACGTAGGGTTCAACGCGTATGGCGTTGCCCAATTGATCGATTCGGTACACCCGGACGATTCTCGTATTGGCATTCCGCGCCTGGTGGTTTCACGCGCTGTGCTGGCGGCCGATTCCTCGTCAGATGCGCTTAAGCGTGTGGTGGTTGCCCAACGCGCGGCCGGGTACAACCATCTGATTGTGCATGAAAGCGGCGAGATTTACTCGGTAGAGGTTTCTGCGCGCCGGTTCGACATCCTGTATGCTTCCGATGGCTACATGGTGCATGCCAATCATTTTCTTTCGGCCCGCATGCAAGAGATCGAGGACGAGCCGGAGCGCCTGGTTTCTTCGCGCGTGCAATATTTCCGGGCCTGGCGTTTGCTGCACAAAACGGATAAACATACCATCAAGACTTTGCAGGCCATCCAAAAAGATCACGTAGATTTTCCGAATTCGATTTGCAACCACGCTGTGACGGATAGCTCGCCGCTCGACCGCGAGAAGACGCTCAACGCGATGGTGATCGACCTGACGGCGCGCGAGATGCACATTGCCTGGGGAAATCCGTGCCGGAATGCCTACCACACCTTCCATCTCGACGAGTAAAACCGGGAGTCAGGCGCGTCGGTAAAGTCCGTTCTGCAGGATATATTCGTAGACGGCGGAGTGCAGGTAATAACGAAAATGACCCCCTTCGGCGACGCGCTGGCGGATGGTACTCGACGAAATTTCCAGTTGCGGGGTTTCCACAAAGCGCACCCTGGATTTGATTCCCGGCAGGGCACTTTCGAGCGTGTCTAGTCGGATAGAATCGTCGGGACGGCGCATGACGCCCAACAGGCGGGCGGCAAACACGATTTCGTGTGGACGATGCCATTGCGGCAGGTCGCGGAGCGAATCGCCGCCGACGAGTAGCACCAGTCCGGCGCTGGGATTCTGTTCCTGGAGCAGGTCGAGCGTGTCGATGGTGTAGTGTGGCCCGGGGCGGTCGATTTCCACCGTCGAAAGGGCGAAGTTGGGTGTGTCGGAGATTGCACGGCGCAGCATTTCGATCCGGTGCAGCAGGGGGGTGACGGCACGCTCGGATTTGTGTGGCGGATCGGGGGTTAACACCCAGAGCAGCCGGTCGAGTTGAAGTTGGTTGAGGGCCTCGGCTGCCAGAATTAAATGTCCCAGGTGAGGCGGGTCGAAGGTTCCGCCAAAAACTCCAATCAGTTCTCCCATAAAACAGAGTATACCGTGATTTGCATGCTATCTACCCCTGCCAGAAAACCCTGGGAGAGCCTGTGCCGCTGATTATGGAATTGCGGTGATTTGCTGTATAATGATTCCAATTATTTTCCCGACGTTTGCTCCTGCTTTTTTGGTTCTTTGGGATTTCCCATGGTAAGGGAGTAAATGTGTGGGTGTTGGCGGCGCTGCGCGCCGCCTACACCCACACAAATCGACATCATCCCACAGATTCCCAATGAACCCTTTTTATTGTCTGTTTGCATTTTTCAGCTAATTGATGATTTTGGGAGAGATGTTTTGTCTGATTTCGCCGATTTAGAGTTGGGTCTTCGCCGAAACGAAAATAATAACTATAGCGTTGAGATGCGTTTTACCCAACCGAACAGTGATGCTGACATTCGCTTGGGGACAGGTCAGCCCATTAATGTCCAGATCGACATCCCCAATTTACAGCCTTTGATCGTAGACCCGGATGAATATGGCAAGACACTCTCCGAGAGCGTTTTTGCCGATTCGAACGTCGCTACGGCGTTTGCCCAGGCGCGTACCAGCGCTGCCAGCTTGCAGACGTCGCTGCGCTTGCGTCTGTTGATCGATCCCAGCGCGCCTGAGTTGAATACGGTCTACTGGGAGACGCTGCGCGACCCCCAGGATGGCTCGTCCCTGTTTACCGGCGAACGGATTTTGTTCTCTCGTTATCTGAGCAGTTCCGACTGGCGACCCGTACGGTTGCGTTCCAAAGGCGACCTGCGGGCGCTTGTGGCCGTATCCAATCCGTCTGACCTGGCGAACTACAAGCTGGCGGCGGTCGATGTGGACGGCGAATTGGCGCGCGCCAAAGAATCGTTGGATAATATTCCCTCGGCTGAGCTGGGCAAAGCGCAAGCCTGTACGCTGAATGAATTGGTCGAATGCCTGCGTGATGGCATCGACATTCTCTATTTGGTCGCGCACGGTACCGTGGCGAACGGTGAGTCGCGTATCTGGTTGCAGGGCGAGGATGGGAAGGCTGCCATCACCGCCGCGGGAGAAATCGTCACGCGCATCAAAGAACTACAAAACCAGCCGCGCCTGATCGTGTTGGCCTCCTGCCAAAGCGCGGGAAAAGGCGCCGGAGACGCGCTGCAAGCCCTCGGTCCGAAGCTGGCTACGGCGGGCGTCCCGGCGGTGATGGCCATGCAGGGCAACATCAGCATGGACAGCGTCAAAGAGTTCATGCCGGTCTTCTTCAAAGAGTTGCAAAAAGATGGACAGATTGACCGCGCCCTGGCCGTCGCGCGCGGCGTCGTGCGTGATGCCCAGGATTATTGGATGCCCGTCCTGTTCATGCGCCTGCGCAGCGGAAAAATCTGGTATGTGCCCGGTTTTGGCGAAGGCGGCGGTGGTTTCGAAAAGTGGCCTGCCATTCTGGGCAGCCTCCGCCGTGGGCAGGCCACGCCGATTGTAGGCCCCGGCTTGTACGAGCCATTGTTCGGTTCGTGGCACGAGGTTGCAGCTCATATGGCAGACAAATACCATTTTCCCCTCTCTCCGTTCTTCAAAGACGCCTTTCCCCAGGTTGCTCAATACCTGATCGTCAACCAGGATTTGAACACCCTTTTCAACGAGATCGACGACTCCATTCGTGTGACGCTTCAGCGCCGCTTTGCCGACGTGCTCTCCCCGGAATTTAAGGCGGATGCTGTCGACGTGCAGGAATTGCTTTCAGCCGCCGGGGCGGAACTGCGCAAGCAAGATGTGAACGAGCAACATCGTGTCCTGGCCGGATTGCCCTTGCCGATTTACGTGACGACCAATTTCGACAACCTGCTGGCCGCGTCCCTGAAGGAAGCCGGCAAGGACCCGCAGGTGGTTATTTGCCCCTGGAGTGACCGCTTCCTGGCCGACTCGATCTACGACACCGATCCCAATTATCGTCCTACGGTGGAACAGCCGCTTATCTATCACTTGTTCGGTCAGTTCTCCGTCCCAGATTCGCTGGTGCTGACCGAGGATGACTACTTCGAATATTTGATTGGCGTGACCAGCAATAAAGATTTGATTCCGCCTGCCATACGGCGCGCCTTGGCCGATACAGCGCTCTTGTTTCTCGGTTTCCAACTCGACGACTGGAGCTTCAGGGTTTTCTTTCGCTCTGTGATGGGACAACAAGGCGGGAGTCGTCGCAGTCGCTATTCTCACATTGGCGTGCAAGTCGATCCCGATGAAACACGCAACATCGACCCCAAGCGCGCTCATGAATATCTTGAACGGTATTTTGGAGATGCCTCGATCAACCTTTATTGGGGTAGTTCTGCCGATTTTTTGACAGAGTTGAATCATCAGTGGAAGCCGGCCGCGTGAGGAGTTAATTTATGGTTATTACAACAGTCACAGCCCGCCCCAATCCTTACGTGGGCCCGCGCTCTTTCAAGCGGGGGGAAACGATTTATGGACGAGAACGTGAAACGTCTGAATTGGTCGATCTGCTGATCGCCGAGCGCATCGTCCTGTTATATTCGCCCTCCGGCGCGGGAAAAAGTTCCCTGCTCAATGCGGCCATCCTGCCACGCATGGAAGATCAGGGGTTCAAACTCTTGCCTGTCATGCGCGTCAATCAGGAGCCTCCGACAGACGTGGCGTTGCCGCAGGACTTTAATCGCTATGTTTACAGTTTGATCCTGTCCATTGAAAGTACCCAATCGGAACAGGTGCGTTTTTCAGCCGAAGAACTGGTCGCACTCAGGTTTAAAGACTATCTCGAAAAATATCGCGGGCGCGAGCATGAACTGAATTCGGACTACAACGATCCGCCGTTGTTGTTGGTCTTCGACCAGGCGGAGGAAGTCGTCACGCTCTTATTGACGGATCGCGATGTCAAAGCGGATTTCTTTGCACAGGTGGGAGAAGCCCTGCGCGACCGCAACCTGTGGGCCCTGTTTGCCGCCCGCGAAGATTACCTGGCTTCGTTCGACCCGTATCTGCGTCCCGTTCCGACGCGTCTATCTACCCGTTACCGTCTCAACCTGCTCGAAGTGGATGCAGCCTTGCAGGCTATTGAGCGACCCGCCGAAACCCGCGACGTTAAATTTGCCAGGGGTGCTGCCCTTAAACTGGTCGATGACTTGCGTCGTGTTCACGTCCAGCAACCGGACGGCACCACCGTTGAAGAGCCGGGGCCCTTCATCGAACCGGTGCAGCTTCAGGTCGTCTGTCGTCGCCTGTGGGCCGAGTTATCCCATGACACTACCGAGATCAGCCGTGAGGAAGTCGAGTCGATTGGAAATGTCGATCAGGCGTTGGCGGCCTATTATTCCTTGCAAGTCGCCAGTGCTGCCAGCAGCGCAGGAATCAGTGAACGTAGCGTGCGCGAATGGTTTGACCGTAAACTGATCACCGTCAACGGCATTCGTGGGCAAGTGTTATTGGCTCCGCAGGAAAGTGATGGATTATCGAACGATGCGATCTGGCATCTCGAAAAGGCTTACCTCGTCCGTGCAGAAAAGCGTGGCGGGGCCACCTGGTTTGAACTTGCTCACGACCGCCTGATCCAGCCGATCCGCCAGGATAACGCCAGTTGGTTCGAGAACAACTTGAGCTTTCTGCAGCGCCAGGCCGACTTGTGGAATCGACAGGGACGCCCGGAAAGCATGCTGGTCACCGGGGTGGATTTTATTAAAATAACGGACTGGTACAAGGCCCATAAAAGCGAAATGACCGACGTTGAGCAGGATTTTTATGCGGCTTCGCTCAAGGCGCACCAGGCCGCTATTCGCGAACACCGGACGAATATCCTGGTACGTTGGCTGTTCGTCGCCTCGCTTCTCACCACCGTCATCGCCGTCATTTTCTTCTTTCGGGCCCAGATTACCGGCCTGCGCGCTGTAGCGCGCGAACTGGCTGCAGATTCTCTCAGTACCTTGAGCGTGGACCCGCAATTAAGCGTCTTATTGGCCCTTTCCAGCCAGAATGTGACCGGCGATCTGAATATTGAAAATACCCGGGCCCTGCACCGCGCCCTTCCCGACATGCGCCTGGAAGATGCGTTCACAGGAACGCAGCAAAACGGCCATACAGATCGCGTCTATGCGGTGGCTTTCAGCCCCGACGGGACGGAACTGGCCTCGGTTGGACGGGACGGTACCCTGCGCGTCTGGAACGTTGCTGCCAAAAAGCTGTTGGTCAAGGAGGTGGTCGTCAGCCAACCCAGGTCCTTCGGCGTGACCAACCTGGCCTATAGCCCCGACGGGAAATCTTTGGCCGTCAGTACCGAATTGGGGCAGATCGTCGTTTACAGCACTTCCAACTGGAACGTCCTCAAGACGATCGTCGCTGCTAAAAAAGATGTGATCTGGTCGGTGGCCTACAGCCCGGATGGGAAATATCTCGCTTCGGCGTCGGGAGACCACACCTCGAAAATCTGGGATGCAAAAACATACGACCTGTTATTTACTTTGGGCGTGGAAGGTTGTACCAGCACCAGTTCCTGCGGTGATGGAGACACAGGGCCGGTCAATGCGGTGGCGTTTAGCCCCAACAGCAAGTACCTCGCTACCGGGGGCTCAGATGCCGTCGTGCGCGTCTGGGACCCGTCCACAGGAAAACTTCTCGTTGAGTTCTCCGGTGAGAACGGGCATCACGGCCCCATTGAAGGCCTGGCTTTCAGCCCCGATAACCTGCATCTGGCCAGCTCCAGTAACGACCGCACTATCCGCATTTGGAGTATGGAATCCAAAAGCTGGGAGATGACCATTAACGGCCATACCGATTGGGTCTATGGCATAACCTATACCCAAGATGGAAGCGAGCTCATCTCTGCCAGCGCCGACCGCACCATCCGCATTTGGGATACCACCTATGGTCGTTTGGAAACCACTTTGACCGGGGATAGCGACCAGGTGTTCGATGTAAGCCTCAGCCCGGATGGCAAATATCTGGCCTCTGCCAGCGCCGACAAGTCGGTGCGTATTTGGAATATTTCTGCCTCCGGGAGCCGTGAGATCATGACACTGAATAGTGGCCCGGTTGGTTCTGTAGCCGTCAGCCCAGACGGAGCCTGGATTGCTTCGACGGATCAGTCGGGGCAGGAAATCGACCTGTGGGATGCGGCCACGGGCAAGCTCGTGCGAAAGATTTCAGCCACGACAGAAGGTGGTCTTCAGAAAGTAGCCTGGGGCCCGGACTCGAAATGGCTGGTCTCTGTAGGGCTTGATGGAACCCCAACGGTCTGGAACGCGACCACAGGCGCTCCTTTGCAAACCTTCGGCAGTTCCACAAATTCCTATACGGCGGTGGCAGTTTCGCCGGATGGTAAGGAAATTGCCAGTAGTTCTGACGGCAAGATAGGCGACAGAACCATTTATATCTGGGATCCCTCAACGGGTAAGCAGATTCAGCAACTGACAGCCTCGAAACTGGACCGTATATTCGACGTGGCGTTCAGCCCGGATGGAAAATGGCTCGCGGCTGCCTACGAGCAGGAAACTGTGCTGGTCTGGGATGTGGCTTCGGGTAAGATCATCCATACCTATACCGGCCATACGGATTACGTCGAAGGAGTGAGCTTCAGTCCAAACGGGAAAGTGCTTGCCTCGGTGGGAGATGATGGGAACCTGATTCTGTGGAATGTGGAAGCCAGCGACGATTCGAAAGCCATGCTTTCAAGCATAGCTGCGCACAATGGCTCGGCTTACCGCGTTCGTTTCAGCCAGGACGGGCAGACGCTTGTCACAGCCGGCGGTGATGCGCTGGTTCGCGCCTGGGATGTTTCTGACGACCAGGCTCCTTATTTGCTCTATACGTTGTACGGCCACACGGACAGTGTGACCAGCCTGTCTATGGATTTCAGCCGCGATCACGTTGTCAGCGGTTCGGGGGATGGCACCATCCGCGTTTTCACCATGAATACCGATGAACTCATCCAGCAGGCACAGAGTCGTCTGACGCGTGAAATGACCGATAACGAATGTGAGACTTTTCTCTACACGTCGTGTGAAAATTTTCAAGGAAACAACCTGTTGAACGACCTGACGATCTGGATCGCCGGGGTATTCCACGCTGAACTATAACGTTGGCAGTTCTCCCATTTTTGTTGGGCAAACGCGTTCACCTACCGAAACTTGAAAGCTTCAAACCAACAGAGCATCGAGAAACATTGGCGAGTTCGTCAATGACCGAAGAGTTTGCTTATCGAGAGGAGCGAGTTTATGTCACAAGAGGTCTTCATCAATGGAATTGACGCTTCTACGGGCGGCCCGCTCGACGAATTCCCCATTACCGTGGAGATGCTTGCCAAAGTTGCCCGCGGCCAACGCCTGACTCCCGAAGACCTGAAAGACGCCAAAATCCGTAGGGCGCTCGATGCGCAAAAAGGCGAACACTTTGGCGTCACCGAAGGCATCGACATGGCCGACTTGGCCCAAACGGGTTGGGGCGTGATCTTTCCGGCCAGCCTGCCACAGAAATCTGTGGAGGCGATCAAAGAAGCGCTTAAACCGCTGCTCGATTTACGCAAGGCGCAGGCCACCCGTCAGAACGCCGATTTCTACCGGGAATTTATCGGCCCGGAGAACGGCTATAAAGACGGCGAATCAAAAAACGATTTCCTCAAACGCTTTGGACGAGGCCCCGGTCCCGCCGACCCGTCGCTGGGTGTGCCGTACTATTTGCTGATCGTCGGCTCTCCTGAGACGATCCCGTTTACCTTCCAGTATCAATTGGATGTGCAGTACGCTGTGGGCCGTATCTATTTCGACCGGCTCGAAGACTACTACCAGTATGCGCAGAGCGTTGCCAGCGCCGAGACGGGCAAACTCGCGCGCAGCCGTACGATGGCCTTCTTCGGCACGGCCAATCCCCATGATGCGGCCACCCGCATGAGTTCACAGAAGTTGATCCAACCCTTGGCCGGTGGCATGCAGGAACGCTACAAGGATTGGAATATAAAACTCGTTGCACCCGAACAGGCCACCAAGACCACTCTGTCGAATTTTATGGGCGGCGCTGATACGCCTGCCCTACTCTTTACGGCCAGCCACGGCATGAGTTTTCGCCGCGACGACGCCCGCTTGCTACGGCAGACCGGCGCGCTGCTCTGCCAGGACTGGCCCGGCCCGCAGGCTTACAAACCAATTGACGAAGCTTTGTATTTCTCTGCCGACGACCTGTCTGCCGACGCCGACGTGTTCGGCATGATTGCCTTTCTCTTTGCCTGCTACGGTGGCGGCATTCCCCGCTCAGACAATTTCTACCGTCAGGCCTTTGGCAAACCGAAGGAGATTGCGCCGTACGCCTTCATCTCGCCTTTGCCGCTCAAACTGCTCTCGCATCCCAAGGGCGGCGCGTTGGGCGTCTTCGCCCACGTCGAACGGGCCTGGGGCGCTTCGATCGTCTGGGATGGCGCTGTCGCCGATGTGGAGACGTTCAACAGCACCTTGAGCGCCCTGCTGAACGGAAAACCGGCCGGCGCCGCCACTGAATATTTCAACGAACGCTACGCCGAAGTATCCACCACGCTGACCGAGGAACTGGACAACACCTCGCCCGATAACGAGGATGTCGTCAAGCTGGCCGGCATGTGGACTTCGAACAACGACGCCCGCAATTACACCTTCGTTGGCGACCCGGCAGTGCGTCTGGCGGCGGGCGGCAAACCAACGGATGAGTCCGAGCGGAGTCGCCTCGGTGCGCTGGTAAGCCACCATCCCGCTTCCCTCTCCGGCGCGGCCAGCGGCTTTCAACCCGACGTCGTCGAGCGGGCACCGACTGCAGGCGTTGTGACCTCCGTCTCCAACGCCGATTACGGCGTCGCTGAACTGTTCAAGAAGGATGATGCCGGCGGCGCAAACCTCAGCCAGTCGCTCAAGTCGTTTGTGGATAAGCTCGGTGATACGCTCTCGCGCACCCTCGATGACGCCACCAGCTTGGAGATTTCGACCTACGTGGCTACAGACCTCGCCAAGGTCAAGTATAAAGACGGCAAATTTACCCATTGCGAGTTGCGCGCCATGACGCGCGTCAGCCTGGATGGCGATACACTGGTTTGTGTGCCGGAAAAAGACGGCCAGGTGGATAACTCCGTGTGGGAGATGCACATTGCCGCCGTTGAGCAAGCGCAGAAGAATCGCGCCGATTTGATGAGCACCATCGTCGACGCTGCAACCAATCTGGCGGGGCTATTGAAGTAAGCATGGCCCAAACGCCCTCAGCGGTTTTCGAATATAGCGGTAATGAAGCACAGGTCGGAGACCCGCTGGGTCTGTGGACTTCGACTCCCGTCTTGGCAGGCGCCGTTTCCTTTGGCGTTGGCGAGGCGGACTCCCCGGAGGCTGCGACCCCCGTTTTTCGGGCGAATCTTCCCGCGGGAATGGCCTCCGCAGACGGCAGTTTGCGGCAAGGTGAGACGCATCTCCAGGCGCTCAGCCAGACGCTGGATTCCATTCCCGCACGCCTGGACGGACTCATAGCGCGTAGCCAGGAGCATGGTCTCTCCTTTGACGCGCTTGCCGGCGAAATGCAGTCGGGCCCGGAAACGGAATTGCTGACTTTGCTCACGCAGGTGCAGTCACTGGAAACGGCGCGCGCTGCCGCCGGGGACGCGCTTGCGTTTAGCCTGCCGGAGGATGTTGCGCCGTTGCTCGGCCAGGCGAAGACCGAATTCCAGGCGTTGGTCGAGCGGGTTGACCACGAGGTGCTGCATTTCGCCTGGGTGGAGACGGCCATTGCGGGGAGTCTGATCGCGCGTACCAGCGTCCGTTGGAGCGGTGACGCGCTCACCGTTTGGCAAGAAGATATCCGTCCGGAGCAGGCTCAATTTCACGACCGCAGTGTGTCTATTGCGGCGCAGACGCGCCATTTGAAGTTGCGCTTGCTGACCACGGTGGTCAGTGGAGCCGCGAAGGTAGGGATGCTGCTGGCAACAGGCACCCTGCCCCTGGCGTTGCCGCTGGTTTACCAGTACGTCCGTCGCAGCCTTGACCAGGTCAAGGCAATCCAGGCGCTACCGTCTTAGATTGTTGGTCTTTTGGGATTAAGTAGGGTTGACGGGGATGTGTGGGCCTGCGCACACCCACACAAATCTGTTTTATTCCGCGAATTCCTGGATGGCCGAATTATGTTCCTTTCCCGAAGGACATACGTGCTACTCACGTTTACTGGCAGGCGCGTTATAATGTCGTGCGTCGCACAGAGGAGAGATTATGTCAAAGGTTATTTCTGTTCATTCATTCCGAGGGGGCACCGGGAAATCGAATACAACGGCTAACTTAGCGGCCATTATGGCTGTACAGGGAAAGCGCGTGGGCGTGGTTGATACCGACATCCAGTCGCCGGGAATCCACGTCATTTTTGGGCTGGAAGAAGCGCGTATCCAGCACTCATTAAACGAATATTTATGGAACAAATGTACCATTGACGAGGCGGCACATGATGTGACGGCCAACCTGGGTTCACCATCGGGGAAAGTATTCTTGATCCCGTCAAGCATCAAGCCGGGCGAGATTACCCGCGTTCTCCGTGAAGGCTACGACCCAGAACAATTGAACGATGGTTTCCGTGCGTTGATCGACCATCTCAAACTGGATGTGTTGTTGATCGATACGCATCCGGGAGTCAACGAGGAAACGTTGCTGTCGATTGCGATTTCCGATGCGGTACTCATCATCCTGCGCCCTGACCAACAGGATTATCTCGGTACAGGCGTGACGATTGAATTGGCCCGGCGCTTGGACGTTGCTGAGTTGTTTTTATTGATCAATAAACTTCCGCAGAGTTTCAATGCAACAGATGTTAAGGCACGCGTGGAGGACACGTACAAATGCCCGGTAGCGGCGGTCATTCCACATTCCGAGGAGATGATGGCGCTGGCCAGTTCCGGCGTGTTTGCGGTTAAGTACCCCGATCATCCTGTTTCGCGCATGTACCAGGATGTAGTCAAATGTATCTTGAGCTAGATATTCCATGACCCTGCGCGCCCGCACGCTCGTATTGATCAATCTGATGCTGGCTGGGGCGGTCCTGGTGACGACCGCCGTGCTAACCTGGAATTCCTATCAGACCATGCTGGAAGGCCAGATGGATTCTGGGGAGGTATTGGCGCGTATCATTGCCCGCACAGCCTCTATTGTGCAGAGTTTTCCAACCGAGATGGAAAATGCCATCGCCGACCAGATGGTGACCGAGGCGACGATCACCGCTCATTTCGTCGATGCTGCCGAACAGGCGGGTTGGTCGCCGGATGAGATCAACGATCACCTTAAACAGATCGTGGCGAACACAAGTTTGAGCGAATTCTGGATCACGGACGAGAAGGGCCACGCTTACCTGCATAACATGCCCTCTGATTTTACGTTCAGTCCCGACCCTGCCAAGAATCCACAAGCCTACCAGTTTTACGATCTGATCCTGGGCACCAAAAAGGTCGTCATTCAGTCGGCCCAGCCGCGGGACCTGGACAAGAAGATTTTTAAATATGTGGGCGTTGCCGGTATTGACAAACCGCGCATCGTGCAGGTCGGTTATCAAGCCGATGTTCTGCAAAACTTGCGTGAACGTGTGAGTCTCGACCGCCTGGCCCAACAATTGGTCGCGACGGGTGATATTCGTGCTATTCGTGTCGTCGGGCAGGGCGTCAAGACCCAGGTCTTTCAGGCGGGTATTGGTGTGACCAATGACTTGACTCCGAATGATGTTCGCATGCTGACTCTTGCCATGCAGACCAACCAGGAGCAGGCCTACCTCGATGGCAACTTTTTGAAAGTGGTTGAACCGGTCGACGATCTGAATGACCCCACCCAGGTGACCAGTGTTGTGGTGGTTTATTTACCGACCGACCGGCTGCAAGCGGCGCTTCGCTGGCAGGTGGAGCAGGCCGCCATTATTGCTGCCATTATCCTTTTGATCGGTAGTATTACTTCCTTATTGTTGGCGCGCGCTGTTACCAGGCCGATTGTCTCGTTGATCCGCGCGGCCTCTACGGTGCAAGCCGGCATCTACGACCGTAGCCTGCTGCAAGCCGTCACTGCCCGTGAAGATGAGTTGGGCGCTCTGGGGCGCACCTTCGACCAGATGGCAGTCGAGGTCTCTGCGCGTGACCGACGTTTGAAGTTGCTGCGAGTTATTATTCCAATCGGCGTGGCGTTGTCTGCAGAGCGGGATTTCGATCGTCTTTTAGAGACTATTGTGATCGAGGCGCAAAAGATTACGCATGCAGATGCTGGCTCGCTCTATCTGCGCACGGAAGAGAATACCCTCCGCTTCGTGATCGTCCGAAACGACAGCCTAAAGGTTTATCTGGGTGGCACAACGGGGAATCCGGTCACTTTCCAGAATGTGCCCATGTATACAGAAGATGGACAACCGAACCATAGTCATCTGGCCGCTTATGTGGCGTTGACGGGAGAAAAAGTCTTCCTGGATGATGCCTATCAAGCGGCGGGGTTTGACCTTTCCGGCACACGCGCTTTTGATGCGCAGACCGGCTATCATTCCAAGTCTTTCCTGACCATGCCGCTTAAAGATACCTCTGACTCTATTATCGGTATCTTACAATTGATTAACGCCAAGGATCCGGAGACGGGAGAGATCGTGCCGTTCGAGCAGGATGAAGTGCTCGATTCTCTGACCTTGATTACGTCGGCAGGCCTGACGGCTTACATCCGCGAAGAGGGGTTGCGCCAGGAAATCGATAAACTCCGCATTGAGGTGGATATGGTGAAACAGACCAGCCAAGTGCGAGAAATTGCCGACAGTGATTATTTCCAGCAATTGCAGGCCAAAGCGCAACGTATGCGTGAGCGGCGCAAAAAGAAGGATGAGTAGTAAGCCGTCTGAGTTGGTAGAAAAGCCGGGAGATGGAAACAGGCTCACTGCAGAATCAAACCACAGGTGAGCCTGTCTTTTTTATCGGCCCTACCGCTTAGAAATCGAGTTTATCCATTGCGCCGCCAATGCGGGGCCGACGGGCGATACGCCAGGAGAGCATGCTGGTTTCATAAGTGGAGCGTACCCGGAAGGCCGAGATGACACCGCCAACGGCAACCAGTAAGGCCAGCGGCAGGTAAATGTAATAGAGCTGTGTGCCGGACTGTGGATTCAATAGCAGGATAATCCCCAGCACAAAACTTCCGACGATTTTGCCTGCTGCGTAAGAGTAATTGCTGAGCAGGGTGCTGACGCGTGCCCGGCGTTCTTCCGGAACCAGGCTTTGCAGCGCGTTCATCATGGGGGCATCCCAACTGGAGTAGACTACATAGCTGAGCAATAGGACGATGGCAGACAGAATAACCATACCTGGGCCGATGAGAATACCAATCGTAGCCAGTACCAAAATAGCCGGGAGTGCAATAAAAGCGCTGCGAGTGCTGACCCGTTTTGCCAACGCAGGGATGATCTGCCACTGTAACAACAGCGGAATCAACATCATCACGATGTTATACCAACTATAAAAATTGGCAAAACCGCTGCTCTGGCCATTGGAATAGGTATTCAGGTTGGTATAAAAGTGATAGTCCAATAGCGGGAAAACCAGCCAGACGCAGGCAACCGTCAGCGCCAGGTAGCGGAAGAGGGGCACGCTTTGAATGATCTCCAGTCCGTCACGGATGTTACCGATAAACGAAGTTTCTTCTTTTTCTTCGCGTTCTTCGGTAGGCTCGTGCAACGCAAACTTCAGAATGAACCAATTGAGCAAGTACAACCCTGATCCGATTGCCAATGGAATGGCCCCGTTTTGACTACTGAGCAGGGCGGCATGGCCGAAGAATTCGGTAAACAGGGCATATCCAATCAAACCGCCAATCATCTCGCCGGAAGCAAGCAGGGGAAAAACCTGTCGCGCGTCGGACATGGTGTACATGCTGTTTGCCAGATTCCAGAAGGCAATTGGAAAGATGATCACTTGTTGCGAACGGATCAGATAGATCAGAGGATAAATAATTAGGGCCGGTAGACCGAACGCGAACATCCCTGCCAATAGCAGGTAAACCGCGATCAAAACCAGCAACAGAGTCTTCATCAATTGCAGGCGCGGGATGCGGTCTGCAAATTGGATGTAGACGGCCGACACGGCCAGCCCCAGAAACATTTCGGCGATGTTCAGCCAAGGCAGGTTTTGCGTACCCACTTTTTCGACGAAGCCGGTTACGCCGGTTACATCCATGGCGGCCATAGCAAAGTAATTCACAGCGGAGAGAAAGATCAATAATAGAATGATTTGCCGGGCTCCCACATGCTCATGGAAGAAGTCGCTGAGCCGCGCCTCCAGCGCAGGAGTGATGGAGTGTGCGCCAGTTGTGCTTTGGCCTTCTGCTACGGATTTAGCCTCGAGCATTTGCCATAATGAGGCGAACGCAGGTGCACCGTGCTGCGTCATATGGACGGGCAGGCGTAGACGACTTCTCCGTTTGGTTAGCCGTGGACTGACCACAGCCGAGTCGCCTTCTCCGGTTTTCCACAGCCACTTTTGTTCGATCAGGGTTTCCAAGGCTGCGTCGAAGGCCTCGCGGCTCATACGTTGTTTTTGCGGTAGCGCCTGGGTTTCTTCCCATAATTGTTTGTAGGTGATGTCGATTCTTTTGAGAATAATCCGGACAATGGCAATTTGCTCAGGTGACGCATTTCCAAGGTCGAGCATATTTAACCCTGTGGTTGCGGAAACGCGTTTGGGCGGGAGAATTTCGGACATTCTCACAGTATACCGGAAAGCAGTCGGGAACGGACGCTAGATTTGAAGTCTCTTTGGAATCGGCGCGATAGAAATAGATTTCTCCCTATCATCACAGAAACGCCTGGGGCTTTTTGGGAATCACGGGACGAGGCGAATTTGTAGGTGTAGGCAATTGATCTATCGCGCAGCCTATTAACGACGTAGGAGCGCAAGTTTGTGCGCTCCTACGTTTTCTTGGCAATATGTGATTGTTATCATCTCATCAGGGATTTGTATTCGTACTCTTCAGCGTGCTGTTGATCTCGTTGAACAAGCTGTCGATCTGTCCCAACAAGAAGGTTTCGTCGTCCGCTGTGGGGATAACTGCTTGGACGACTGTGGGCACGGCTGTAGCTGTGCTTTCTGCCGTTGCCGTGGGTGTTATTGTCGCTGTGGCGGTCGGTAGTTTTTCCACCCAAGATTGCGGCGGCGGCAAAGTGACTGTGGGGTCGTTATTCGACGAGCAGCCTGTCATTATGACGAACAGCGTTGCAAGCACAAAGGATAGCGAAATTGTTTTTCGGCTCACATTGACCAACTTGAAGAGCCTGTTCAAGGATAATTTACGCCGATAACCTCGTGACGCCACTTGATGTAGACGTGTTGCAGGTCATACGCCGCAGTAATCAGACGGTGGTGTGCGTCACGTAGATATGCGCGCACGGCCAACACGGTTTGGCCGGCCGCCTGACGGTCGGTCACGTTCCCTTTAGCGTCGAAACCACCATCCCCGAAGGCGGCAGCGGCATTGCTGTGTATCTGGCGCACGACATCAATTTCGCTCTGATAGGTGCTCAGGGCATTTCGCAACGGATCCACGTCTCTGTTCTTCTTATTACCTTCGATGTTGATCAGCGCTTGGAAATAGTTGGAAAGCTGATCGGTATCCTTGATCACCTGTGTCTGGCTCTGGTACCAGGCTACTTCGTCCTCGTACATCTTGCTGAGCGACTCGTTGGAGATGTTGCCCAGCCCGGGAATGCCGACATTACTGTTGCCATCGGCCAGGGCCGTCGAAGCAGACACCGCCAGCATGGATGTCACCATCAGCAGGCTAAACAGGATCCCCATGATTTTTTTTGTTGGCACGTTGATGTGCATAACAATACTCCTTTGAAGATTCAAAAGAATCACCCGGCTCTTCAAAGAGCCCTTTCCTGGTCGTTCGTGCCTATTTTACCAGAATTGTGGATTTCTCAAAGCCTTCTCGGCCCTGGTTCATTGGGAATCTGCGGGATGAAGCCGATTTGTAGGGGTGTTGGCGGGGCGAAGCGCCGCCTACACCCCTACATTTTACTCCCTTACCACGAGAAATCCCAAAGAACTTCGGCCCTGACTCTTTTGGATATTGCGCGGTGAGGAGAAGCGTGTCCGGCCTCATTTCGAATGAGTACCTGTTTGCGGTTTGCTCTTTTTCGGGGTTCTCTTTTTTGCGGAAGTGGCCTTACCGCTTCCCGGCTTTTTGCTGCTTGCCTTTTTCTTTGGTGTCTCTTTTTCGACCTCCACCACCTTGGGCGCGAACAATTCGTCGAATTTTGCCTGGAGCGAAGGCACGCCTGCGCCGTTGAGCGCATCGTGAACCTGCTGCCACTGATCGCCGCCCACAAAACGCCAGTCCAGGAAGACGTGGCATTTGTACGCGCCCAATTCCACGTGCAGGCCCCGGTCGGCAAGATCGCGGCACGAACGGATATATTCCTGCTCGCTCATGCTGTCGCGGAAGAGCGCATAGCCTTCGCTGGGCAACCCCAACCCTGCGGCCAGGGAAGTTTGTACGATGCCGCTGCCATCCGCATAGCCAACGGAACGGCGTACCCAGCCGCGCGCCTCGGCGAATTTGTTGTGATAGACTACCAGACTCCGTTCGTCGTCGTGGCGGTTGGAATAGGCGAACACGTCTTCGTTGACGTAGCCCTCAGGAACAAAGAAATCGTACAGGCGGAAGTTGTCCACACCCGCAAACAGCGTCCGGCGGTGCAGCAACGGGAAGATAACCTGTCCATGGTAGCGCAAAAAGCCCTCGTCGGGGGTTTCGTTGTAATACGCATGCTGGTATTCCATGCCGTATTTCTCGGTGAAGCCCTCGAACTGGCCGTGCCCGAACATTGGCAATCCCGGCAAGGTGGACATCATCACGCATACGCCGAAATATTTATCGGCTTTGCCGAACTGCTCGACGGCGGTCTTTTCGTCGGGATTGTTCATGAAATTGACGAAACGTTGCAAAATGCGCGGGTCGAATTCCAATACGTTTTTCATCACCTGGCGGTAGTTGGCGTTGTCCTCGTCGCGCAGCATGTGCATGAAGGCCGAGTTGTAAACGCGGTGCATGCCCAGCGTGCGCACGAAATAGCCTTCCATCATCCAGAAGGCTTCGGCCAGTAGCAGCGTGTCGGGCACTTCTTGTGCCACACGGTCGACCACCTCGCGCCAGAACTCCGTGGGAATGGCCGCCTCGAACTTGGCCCGGCTCATGCCGTGTTCCGCGCGGGACGGGATGGCCCCGCCTGCGCCGGGTTCGGGAAACCACAGGCGTTGGATGTGTTTCTTGGCCAGCGTCATGGCCGCGTCGAAGCGGATGATCGGGAAGCGACGGGCCACTTCCAGAATTGCCTGGATGACGGCCTCGCGCACCTCCGCCTTGGAATAATCCAGTTGCGCGGTGTCGTTCCACGGGAAGGAGGTGCCGTCGTTGCCGTGATAGATGTATCGGGCGTCGCCCGTCCAACGGTCGATGCGCTTGAAGACCACCGCGGCGTCGCTCTTGTCGTAATAATGGTCTTCCAGAATGATGCCCACGCGCGAGTCGTCAGACAGGTCGCCGCTGTCGAAACGGTAATTCGGATACGGGGCATACGGCAGCGCTAGAAAACGGTCGGGATGTTCGATAACCCATTTCGAGTCGATGCCCATGTGGTTGGGCACCATGTCCGCTGCCAGCCGGATTCCGCGCTGCCAAGCCCGCCGACGCAGGTTGTCGCAGGCGGCCTCGCCGCCCAGGTCGCCTGCGATGGCGTAATCGTAGAGTGAATAAGCCGAAGCGACTGCGTCGGGATTGCCCATCCAGTGTTTGATCCTTTGCGAGGCTTTGCTGCGTTCCCACAATCCGATCAGCCACAGGCCGTTGATGCCGCGCCAGGCGAGCGCGTCCAATTCCTCGTCGGGGATCTGGTCGAGGCGGTGGATGTCGCGCTGGTAGCGCTTGGAGAGCTGGTCGAGCCAGACGTAGCTATTCTTGGCGAGCAGCACCAGGCGGGGCATCCACTCCTGGTCGTGGCTGAAACGCTCGTATTCCGGTTCGCCGCTGAAAGACAGCACGGGCGCCTCGCCGCTGAAGCCGCCTGGCCCGGTGTGGCGGATGGCTTCTTCTTTGACGAAATCGAGCGCGCGCAGCAGGCGTTGCAAGAAGGCCTCGCCCAAAAGTTCGCCATATTTTTCGACCAGGAAACGGAGCTGACCTTCCAGGGAGTAAGGCGAGGCTTTCGACGGCGCTCTCAACGCCTGAAGCAGGCTCTCGCCGCCTTTTCCCCCGAAAGCGGGTTGCTGCACGAAGAACGTGTCCAACGCTTTGAGCGACTCGGCGTAGGCCGTGCGCGCTTTCAACATGGAATCGTCGAACAACTCCTTATACGGTTGGAGCGACGGATTGGCGTTGGCGATGTCGAGCAGGAACAGCTCCTCCAGCACCACCTGGCGGTGTGGAAAGTTATCTGTGCTGCCGTCCAGGTATACCTGGGGGGTCAGCGCGCCCTGGTAGACGGCCACGCTGGGGAATTCGTCGCTGAACTGAAGCAGAAGCGCCTCGAGCTTGTTCCCCAGGCCGGCCTGTAAGGAGTCCAGCGCACGCGCCAACACGCCGGGATTCTGCGCCTCGTAAGCTCGCACGAGCAGGTGCAGCACTTCGTCGATCAGTCCCATTGCATTGATCTCGCTGGCCGGCGCCAGTGCGGCGCGTACGGCGCTCATTTGGGCCGCGAAACGTCGCGCGGCAGAAAAATCGGCCAGGATCACGCGTCCGTCGGTGGCGAACAGCGAGGCGTCGAAGTGGTAAATGTCGCGTGCTTTTCGGGAGACATGGAATTCGAAGGGAAACATCGAGACTCCTGTTTTAGCGTGTAGTGGTCGCATTGAAGATAAAATTGGCAGGCTGTGACAATATCAATGCTATCCTTACTTAACTATAACCGAATGGGGGAATTCTGGCGAATTGATTTCGAGTATACTTAACTCAAATGGGACTTAGTACAGCGCAACTTCCCTTTTTGATCCTGCGCACGTTTGAAGCCATTATTTATGTATTCTTGTTGTCATTGGTTCTGCGCCGCAGGATTGCCCAAACCACGTTATACCTCGCCGTTCTAGCGTATATTGGCCTGGCCCTTCTTTTGCAGTTGACGCGCACAGGCGTGGAGTTCGGCTGGTTGGCGGGGTTCGATGCCGCACGCTATTCGAACCTGGCACAGGGCAGTTCGTTGGTGCTGGCTTTTCTATTGTATTTCACCATGCGGGTGTTCCTGAGGGCTCCTCGACAGCGGCTCTGGTTTTGGGGTGGCGTGATCGTGGTCGCGTTGGTGCTCGCTTTCCAAAATATTTTGCTGACCTTCCTCGGCTGGGCCGTCTTTAGCGGACTCTCGGTATGGTTGTTGCTCTCTTCGCTGGCGCGCACGCGCCAACCCTTGCAGCGCAACCGCCTGGCGTTTTGGGCGCCGGCGCTTTTGCTGGTCATCGCCAATGACCTGGCCGTGTTCTATCAGCCTGATGCGCAAGAAGGTTTCTTGCGCCTGGGAGGCGCCATCCTGGTGGCCTACGTCGTTTGGCGGCATCACATTCCGGATGTGCGTGATGTCACCCGTCAGTTCCTGATTTACATTCTGACGGCGCTGGCCGCCATGTTCCTGTATATCGCTGGATTTCTGGCCGCAGATTCTATGCTGCGCCTGACGCCGGGCTACAACCCGTTGTTCGTGGGTACGGCGCTGGCCGTTGTCATTTCATTGATTTTTACGCCGCTCTCCGGGTTGGTGCGCGGACTGGTCAATCGGGTCTACAAGCTGGAAAGCTACGATCCTGCCGAAACCTTGCGTGAATATAGCGTTTCGATCAGTAACATCCTCGACCTGGAAAAGCTGGCGACGGTTTCCATCGACCTGATCCTGGAAGCGATGGATGTGCGCAGCGGCTTCATTTTTCTGGTCGACCCGGAGATTGGCGATGACAACAAAAATGTCTACCGGCTAACAGCCATTCGTGGCGGCGGCAATACGCCTTCGTTGAGCAACGTGCTGGCCGAGAATAGTTCGATTGCGCGCTTCTTGCGCGAAGAACACAAACCTTTGCTACAGTATGATGTTGATTTTGCCCCCGAGTTTCTGGATGCGCCTTTACAGGAGCGACGCTGGCTGGGAGAACTTGAACTCGATGTTTATGTCCCGATCCATTCAAAAGGAGAATGGATCGGTTTGCTGGCCTTGGGCCCCAAGTCCACCGGTCGGTATACCGAAGATGATTTGAAATTGTTGATGACTCTCGCCAGCCAGACCGGTGTCGCCTTGGAAAATGCTCGTTTGGTGGAGAATCTGAAACGGCTGAACGTGCAGGTCCGCGAGGCTTATGCCTACCTGGACCGCGCCAATCACGACCTGGCCAAGCTGGAAATGACGAAATCGAACTTTATCAGCATTGCCTCTCATGAGTTGCGCACACCGCTGACGGTGGTGCGCGGTTATACGGAAATGCTGCTCGAAGACCCCGCCGTTCCGGAGGATATACGCACCTTGATCGGGAGCATCCATAAGAGTACCTTGCGTTTACACGAGATCATGGACTCGATGTTCGACATCGCCCAGATGGACTCTCGCACACTGGAATTGCACCGTCAGGATGTCTTCCCAACCGAACTGGTCGGCGCTGTGGCAAATGACGTCTCGAAAGCAGTGTCCGAGCGCGAACAGGAACTGGATATCGACCTGCCACAGTTGCCCTCGATCAAGGCTGACCCGAATGCGTTGAAGAAGCTCTTTTTCCACCTGATGATGAACGCCATCAAATTTACGCCCAATGGCGGAAAGATCACCGTCACCGGGCACCAGGTGCCGGCCAACAACCGCGACCTGCCGGAAGGCGGTGTGGAGATTGTCGTCAGCGATACCGGCGTGGGCGTGGACAAGGGCTACCAGGAAATTATCTTTACCAAGTTCTACCAACCGGGTGAACTGCTCAACCGTCATTCGACGGGCAAAACCAAATTTAAAGGCTCCGGTGTGGGCCTTGGGTTGGCACTCTCGCGCGGCATCGTCGAAGCTCATGGCGGGCGCATCTGGGTGGAGAGCGAAGGCTACGACGAAGAGAATTGCCCCGGCAGCGAATTCCACGTCATCCTGCCGCTGCGCAGCCAGGGGGAGAGCAAGACCGTACGCATGGGCAGCGCGGTCAAGTTGAAGATATAGCCTTACGGTCTGACCGTAAAAGGTATAGAACGAGCGAGCGTGACACACGTACCAGTGTCACGCACGCTCGTTGACTCGGTTGTTGTTCTGTCAGTCAAGGTATGATCGTACTGGAAGATACTCGATAAGATGAATTCGCTGGGCATCTTCCGGTACGATCAATCGGTGTTACAAAGGCCAGAATTAGACTGGTGTTGCTTGTCCAATCGTGGTATGTACATTAAAGGCCGAGGTTCCTTTGATGGAACCGGTAATCTGTCCAGACGTTTTTGGAAGGACTTGCGAGGCGCTCAGGAACCAGAAGTAATGTCCGTCAACGCGATCGGGGAAATTGGCGCCGAACATTCCAGATACGTTGATGGGTGCATTGAATCCCATAGTTTCAGACTGCATGGTGGCAACCATCTCGACGGTTACTTGTGAGTGGGGCGGAACCTTCACCGAGACGGTCGCAGCCGACGATTTTTGAACCGAGGAGGAGCCGGATTGGCCGACTGTGGCGGAGACAGAAAACGACATCCCCATTTTGAAAACGCCTTCGATGGTAAGTTCTTGAGAGAAGGTCATCCCGGTGGTGATGGAGCTTGACCAGGCGGTTGTGTCAGTCCATGCGCCCTGTACCGTTAAGCTGATCTCCGCTTCTGTGTCACCGTTGTTCACAGCTGTATTGCTTCCGACGACTGCCTGTTGGGGCGGTTCTGATGTGTCAGTCGTGAAATCGTATGGGCCGAGGACCTTATAACAGTAATGACTGTACTGTTCTGTGATCGGCGGTTTGACGGCATTGTAATAGGTCTCCGTATTGAGTGCGATCCCATCTGGTGTTTTGTTGAACTGATTCTTGAATGCTGTTCTGACGGCATCCGGGCTGGAATCGAGCGCGGAGAGGTCTGAAAATTGGAGATATTCTTGCGTCATGGTTAAATTCCTCTTTGTTGTAATCGGTTATGGTTATGTGCTAAGCGGTAAAGACTTCGGCATGGCAGTGAGTAAAGCTTCGCTGCGACAACTTAAGAGGCTAATTGTTTCTTCGATATTTTCTTCCTTTCTTTATGCGGAATGACACGCCTCGTTACTCGCTCTCGCAAGCGCATTGTGCGGCAGCCATAGAACAAATTACCAGATAATTTCTGGCGATTTGTCGGCCAATGGCTACCATATACAAACTCGAACCGCGTTCCGGCATATATTCATGTCCCACTGATGCAGGATGAAGGAGGTTGTTGGTTAAGTCTCCTGAGGGTGGGCGTGTTGCGTTAAGAATACAGGCAATGTTGTCTATGTGCAAGCATGATAAAAAAATCACCCCCGAAACGCAAAAACGGCGGACTCCCGCCGTTTTCATCTTCGACCTTTGTACCCCTGGAGAGACTCGAACTCTCGCTTTTGGCTCCGGAGGCCAACGCTCTATCCGCTGAGCTACAGGGGCATAGGCGCGATTCTACCATAAAGCGGTGGGGAATTTCCGTTCCGCCTGCTCAGGCCCGCGCCAGGGGTGCCAGACGTTTCAACGTCTCACGGTATTTCTGGATGGCTTCCAGGTTCCCGCCCTCCTCACCCAGTTTTGCATACTGGTTCTTCTTGTGCGCCAGCTCACCGATGGTCTGGTAGAAGCGCGCCGTGGCACGGTAGTGTCCCTCGAAGAGCGAAGCCAGGCGCGCAAACATCTGCAACCAGGCCGAACAGGCCGTGCGGTACTGTTCCCGGCTGATGAGGCCCAACTGAACCTCCTCGCGCAGGTAATTGATGATATTCTTCTGCTCCTGCCAGGTGGCCCATAACACCACCAGAAACATGAAGAACAACCCGGTGTAATCGAGAAATGTCCCGAAAAGACAAGTCAGGTCGCCGAAGAAGGGAATCGAGGCCAGCGTGTTGTGAACCGAATGCGTGAACATGGCTGTCCCCCAACCGGCAAGTGGCGCGCCGATCTTGATCAACCAATTCCGGTGCATGCGTGCGATGGCCAGCCCGATACCGGTGAAAGCCGTGTAGAATGGATGCTGCCAACCGACCACGATCACGCGGATGAAGACCAGTTGGAAGAAACCCTCCCAGCCGGCGCTCTGGTAGCCGCGCCAGATGTAGATGGTATTCTCGGTGGCGGCGAAACCCAATGCGGCGATCCCGGCATAGATAATGCCGTCCAGCAGGGAGTCGAACTCGCTGCGGAAGAACAGAAAAACCAATAGCACGGCCATCCCTTTCAGGCTTTCTTCCACGAATGGTGCGCTGAGCGAACCGGTCGCAATATCCGAGGTTGCTGCCGAGCCGGTCAGCAGGTAAGCGCCTTCTCCGAACAGCGTGTTCAATACATAAGCGCCCCCGGCTGCCACCACCATCCCCCAGAAGAAGACCATGCCCAGTAACAAGATGGGCTCTTTCTCGTAGCGGTCCAACCAATACAGAATATAAGCGAACAAAAGACAGGGCACGAATCCAAAAAAGATAGCCGCCAATAATGCCATTGCACTCTCCGTTTCTTTTCCTGATTCTAGCGAGGATTTCTCAAGAATCAAGAGGCGTTATCCGTCGAGCGAAAAGTGACAGGCTTCTGCAACTTGCTTGAATTTTGGCTTAATGCTAAACTTTCAGTATCCGTGTTCTCAGGAAAAGGATATGGCTGAAAAAATTTTGATCGTAGACGATGACCTCGATACCTTGCGCCTGGTGGGTATGATGCTCCAGAAACAAGGGTACCAGATTGTCGCCGCTGGTAGCGGCCAACAGGGGATTGACCTGGCACTGTCCGAATTGCCCGATTTGATCCTGCTTGATGTGATGATGCCGCAGATGGACGGTTATGAGGTGGCGCGACGCCTGCGCGACAACGACCTCACCGCCGATATTCCCATCCTGATGTTCACGGCTAAAAGCCAGTTGGATGACAAAGTGACCGGATTCGAGGCCGGGGCAGACGACTATCTTACCAAGCCAACGCACCCGACGGAGCTTCAGGCGCACGTCAAAGCCCTGTTGGCGCGCACCGTCAAAGCCAGAGGCAACCCGCCGACGGCGCCCACCGAACCCCCCGGCTACCTCATCGGCGTTCTGGCAGCGCGTGGCGGCCTGGGCGTGACCACGGTCGCCACGAATAGCGCCCTGGCCTTGCAGCGTAAAACCAATTTGCCGGCGCTCGTGGCCGAATTCCGCCCCGGGCAGGGCACCATTGCCAACGACATGAACCTGCGTTCCGACGGACTGACGAAATTGCTCACCACGCCACCGGAAGAACTGACACGCCAGTCGGTGTCTGAGAGAATGATTGCGCATCAAATCGGAATCGATATTCTACCGTCCTCGGCGCAGCCGCGCGACGGCATCCTGCTTTCCAAAATCCAGCAGTTTGAAGTGATCTTAAGCCGCCTGATGTTCATGGCGCGCTTTGTTGTTGTCGATCTCGGCTGTGGTTTGCCGCCGGTGACCCAAAAGCTGGTCTCCACCTTCAGTGAGTTGATCATCGTGGTCGAACCGTTTGAGAAATCGCTTCAACATTCTCGCGCGCTGATCGACGACCTGATTACTTTGGATGTCGAGCAGTCGCGCATCCATGTGGTTGCCAATTATCGCCTGCGCTCCGAAACCCAGCTATCGGTTCCACAGGTTCAGGAACGCCTGAAGTACCCCCTCGATGTGACGTTCACGCCTGCACCCGAATTGATGCTCCAGGCCATTCGGCTGCAGACGCTGGCGTTCGCCGTCCAACAAGACAGTCTGACCAACCAGCAATATAGTTCGCTTGCGGCCAAGATCGAGACCCGTGCGCCTCGACCGGTCGAGAAATGACTGGTTTTTCTACACAGACGCTGGAATCGATCGAATATGCGGCCGATTTATTTCGCCAGGCCAAACGCGCCATCGTCTTGAGCGGCGCCGGTATCTCGACTCCCTCCGGCATCCCCGACTTTCGTTCCGAAGGCACCGGTTTGTGGGCGCGGGACGAACCGTTGGAGGTCGCCTCGTTGACGACCTTCCGCACGCATCCCGAACAGTTCTTTGCCTGGTTTCGCCCCCTGGCGGGTCAGATTTTCAATGCATTGCCCAATGCTGCGCACCTGGCGCTGGCAAAGCTCGAAAAGCTTGGGCGCTTGAAAGCCATCATCACGCAGAACATCGACATGCTGCATCAAAAAGCAGGCTCGCAGCACGTCATCGAAATGCACGGCACGTTACGAACCTTTTCATGCACGCAATGTTTTCGGCAGGTTGGGTACGAACCTTTCCTGTCGTCGTTCGTCGAACATGGAACGCTTCCGCATTGCCCGCATTGCGACGGCATCCTTAAACCGGATGTCATTTTGTTTGGCGAGGAACTTCCGCAGAAAGCCTGGTTCGAAGCCCAGCATGAAGCGCGACACTGCGATTTGATGCTGGTAGCCGGCTCCTCGTTGGAAGTATTACCTGTGGCCCGGCTGCCCATGCAAGCCGTTGACCGTGGAGCACATTTGATTATCATCAATAACACCCCTACTTACTTGAACGTCCGTGCCGATATTAACATGCTGGAAGATGTTGCCCAGATTCTTCCGGCGATTGTAGACAGAGTTCTCCATGCCTGAATCCGATACCATACGACTGGAACGTTATCGCCGCCTGCTCAGCATTTCACGAGACCTGGCTTCCACGCTCGACCTGGAAGCCCTGCTCAACCGCATCATCTACGCCGCCAGGGACACTGCCGAGGCTGAGGCCGCCTCCATCCTGCTCTACGATGATGCGGCGCAGGAACTGTATTTTCAAGTTGCCACCAATGTTGCGCGCCCCATGATCGGCGGCCTGATCGTCCCGTTGGAGGGCAGCATCGCCGGTTGGGTCATTCAGAACCGGCGGCCCGTGCGCATCCAGAATGTGCAGGAAGATGAGCGCTACTTCAAAAACATCTCCAAGACGCTCAGTTATGATACGCACTCGATCATGGCCGCTCCGCTGACCACCAAAGACAGGGTCGTGGGCGTGCTCGAAGTGTTGAACAAACGCTCCGGTGAGTTCAGCGAGATCGACGAAGATTTGCTGACGGTGCTCAGCGCACAAGCCGCGATTGCCATCGAGAACACACGTCTGTTCCAGCAATCCGACCTCGTGGCTGAATTCGTCCACGAACTGCGCACACCGCTCGCCTCGCTCAGCACTGCCACGTATTTGCTCCTGCGTCCAGAAATCTCGCGCGAACAGTCCAACCAGATCATCAACAACATCCACGACGAAACCTTGCGCCTGAACACCCTGGCCTCCACCTTCCTCGATCTGGCGCGACTCGAATCGGGGCGCGTCAAATTCCTGAAATCCACCTTCCCAATTTTGCCTTTGTTGAACGAGTGCAAGGAAACCATGCGTGCCAGGGCCGAGGAAGTCAACGTAAAGATCGAGGTCAACGCGCCTTCCGACATGCCCGTTGTGGAAGCCGACCGTGATCGCCTCAAGCAGGTTTTGCTCAATCTGATCAGTAACGCCGTCAAATACAACTATCCGGGCGGGACGGTTTCCGTCCGCGCCGGCATAGACGACAAGAGCTGGTTCGTCAGCGTGGCCGATACCGGTATGGGCATCCCGCACGACGCACTGCCGAATCTGTTCACCAAGTTCTATCGCGTCAAAGGCACCGAAACCAAGGCAATCGGCACCGGCCTGGGATTGTCCATCTGCAAACAGATCATCCAGGGGCACGGCGGGCGTATCGACGTGAAAAGCAAAGTCGGCGAGGGCACCATCTTCACCGTGTACCTTCCGCGCAAATAAAAGTCGATTTCCACAGAAAGGCAAAGAGACGGGAGCGCCGTTCGGGCTTCCCGTCTCTTTTTTTCGTTCGATGGAATTCGTCCGCTCTTATGGCCGGATCAGCATTTTGAGCGCGCCCCGTTTGGCGGCCTCGTCGAAAGCCCGGAGCCCTTCATCCAGCCCGAACGTGGCGCCGATCAGGGGCGTCGGGTCCACCTGGCCGCTTTCCAGCAGGCGCAGCGCCGGGGCGAACGGGCCGCAGCGCGAACCCACCACGTTGATCTCGTCGACGACGAAGGGCGACAAGTTGAGCGTGATCTCCCCGGCGTACGTGCTCTTCAGCACGAACGTCCCGCGCGGGCGGATGGCCTTGCGCGCCACCTCGAACCCGGCCGGCGAACCGGTGGCCTCTACCACCACGTCCCAGCGCCAAGGCTGGATGTCTTCCTCTACGATGGTGTGGATGCCGCGTTTGCCGAGCAGTTGCTGCTGGCGTTCATATCGCGCCAGTACGCGCAGGTCGCAGCCGCTCAGCGACAAGGTCTGCGCGATGAGTTGCCCCAGGCGGCCCGCGCCGACCAGCAGCACGCGGTCTGTCGGCTGGATGTGCACCTGTTGCTGGATTTCCAGCGCCGCGGCCAGCGGCTCGGTGAAGACGGCGGCCTCGTCGGGGACGGATTCGGGCACCCCATGCAGGTTTTCCGCTGGCAGGTTGGCGTACTCGGCGAAGATGCCGTCGCGGTTGGCAATGCCCAGCACGCTGCGCTGCTCGCAGTGCGTCGGACGCCCGTTGCGGCATTGTTCGCACGCGCCGCACACCGCATTGATCTCGCCCACCACGCGCCGGCCCACCAGCGCCGCATCCGGCGCTTCGACCACCTCGCCGACGAACTCGTGGCCGGGTACGCCGCGGAAAGGGTAATAGCCTTTGACCATTTCCAGGTCGGTGCCGCAAATCCCGGCCCGGCGTATCTTGATCAGCGCCTCGCCGGGTTTGGCAGGCCGGGGCAGGTCTTCGCGTAAATGTAATTGTTTGTCTTCCAACCACAGAGCTTTCATCGAAAATCTACTCCCTTATCGCGGAAAATCCCCAGGACTCAAAAACGTCATGCCCTCCGTCGTCGCCCGGTGCGACGCCTTGTCAGGCGCTCTTATTCGCCTGGACCGCTGCTATCCAGGCGCCTCTGCCAAAGACCACGAAGCGGTATTCTTTGCCTGCTTTCGTGTATACGGCAAACGAGTTCGGCATGAGCGGAATGAGCCCCAGGAATTTCGTCCAGCATTTCTTCGAAGATTGGATGTCAGGCAGATCGATTTCCGTACGACCGCCTTGGATATTCATCTTGTGTGCTTCGAATACCAGGCGTTGATTGGTCAGATACAACTTGCCGCCCACCGCCTCCGCTCCTTTTTGCAGGTTGGCGGCTCCCTGTTTGATGATTTTCTCATCCGGTTTCAGTTCAGTTTTCATTTCGTTCTCCTACTAATGATAAATGGTGTGCGCCACTTGCGGCGGGGCGATTGGGCGAGCGCAGGTGCGCTGGGCATCCCCGACGAGAAGTGTATTTTTGTTAGGCAGTGCGCCCGATTGTGTTAATAGGACTTTTATAAGTCCAGTCATTCATCCTAAAAGCGTCTCCGGCCGCTCCAGTACTGAATGACAAAAAGGTCTTCCAGACGGGATCGTTGCGGTAGGGTGCGACATTGGCTAGAGCGAGTTGATTGCAGAGATGCTCACTTGTCTGTAGTAACGTCCAATAAGACTCTATTGCGGGCGGAATCTTGGGCAAAACTTGCTCAAGAATGAAGAAATCCGCAGGCGGTAGCTCCCGCTTAGAATTGGACTGTCCATGTGCAGCAAAATGCCGTAGCATCATCATATTAGAAATAGTATACGGTGCGATGCGTGTTCGAATAAGAATGTGCTCATCGCAAATATTTTCATATTGGTCAAGCACAGGCGCTACGAGCCATTGAAATCCAGCGCGCAAATCCTTGATCGTCCCTACGTTCTTTGAGTTTCCTCGTAGGCAGCGGCCCAGCAAATCGACAAAAGACGAAAAGACAGCGTATGCGGGATAGTAAGTGGAAGGAATGCTGAAAGGATCATCAAGCAGAATCGAAACACTCTGGCAAGCACCCCGCATTATGCCGAAGACATAGAAGGCTTTAATGGTAAGTGGATAGAAATCAGGATTACCTCCTAGATCCCTGCTCAGCTGTGTCCATTGAGACGCCTGAATGTCCCAGTTGCTAATCTCTATAGAGGGCTTTTTTAGAAAAACATTTACTGGTGCATTAGACATAGTTCATCCTTTACCAAGTATTCGACAAGCATCACCCAACTTCAAGCTTACCAGACCAAGGCCCGCTAGCGGGCCCCCTTTCGCCCAAACTGCCGCTCCAGGGTATCCACCGAGAGATGGATCATGGTCGGGCGTCCGTGCGGGCAGGTGCGCGGCGAATCGCAGTTCTCCAGGTCCGTCAGCAGGGCGTGCTGCTCCTCCGGCGAAAGCACCTGTCCGGCCTTGACCGCCAGCCGCTTGCAGACGCGCGCCGCAATTCGCGCTTCGAGTTCTGTCTGCAGGGGAGATTCGTCCTCCTCGAAATCTTCGACCAGCGCGCGCAGCGCCGACGAGGGATCGCTGCCCGCGAAAAGCACCGGAATGGCGCGCACCTGGAAGGTGTTCGGCCCGAACGGCTCGACCGTGAAACCGAAATGCGCCAGCACGGACAGTTGCTCGCCGAGCAGCTTGGCGCTGGCCGGCGGCAGTTGCACGGCAACCGGCGTCAGGAGCGACTGGGCAGGGATGTTCTTTTGGGCGTGCTGCGCCATCAACTTCTCGAACAGGACGCGCTCGTGCGCGGCGTGCTGGTCCACCAGGTACAAGCCGTCCGGGCCTTCGGCCACGAGATAGGTTGCCCCGATCTGCCCGACCAGCCGCAGCAGCGGCAGGCTGAATCCGGTTACCGTCCGTTGGCCGTTCTCGTCTGGTGGCGCGCCGGCGG
>JBJKRF010000100.1:0-12431 GCA_046704785.1 Anaerolineales bacterium
AAGTCAGGCCGATATCCACTATGCCAATCTCCAAACCGAAATGCACAACCTCCTCCAAACTCTCGGCCTTGCCGTGTAGTCTTATCGACAATCTTTTGTCGATGTAGCCGCTATAAGCGCCTAAATACGGCGTAAAAGGTCATATTTCATCTGTGATGTACATCACTTGCCATTTTCCCAAACGCCCAATAGAATTGAGCATAAGTAGGTGAATTTTACCCTTTTACGAAACCTTCGAGAGAGGCTGGTCATGCAAATTACTCGCCAAGCTGATTATGCAATTCGCGCTGTGTTATACATTTCAAAACTGGAGCCCAGCCAACGCGCAGCAACCAGCCAGATTGCCCAGGAACAACACATTCCACCATCCTTTCTGGCAAAGATCATTTCCCAACTCTCGATTGCTGGACTGCTCCAGACTTCGCGCGGTGCACGCGGTGGCGTGACGTTAGCGCGTTCTGCCCAAGAAATTACTTTATTGGATGTGGTTGAGGCCATCGATGGGCCCATCGCGCTCAACGAATGTGTCAGCGAGCAAGGCATTTGTTCGTTCGGGGACGATTGCCCGCTGCGTCCGGTCTGGTGCGACGCACAAGAAGAACTGGTGCAGCGATTAAAGGGCACAAACTTCGCCCAATTTGCATCGGCCAACTAAATCATCTTGCCATTTTGACGGGACACCACCTTTGCAGAAAGCCCCTCCCAACCCTGGCGAGGGGCTTTTCCTATTCTCAAGAGGGCAACATATCCAACCCCAGAAACCTTCTACCCCCATCACGGATGAAAATTGCGTTTTTTACCGAGTGGAAACGCACAACATCGTGCCCTTTGGATACTTTCATCCATGAACATTATACAATTGTATAATTGAGAAAAGCTCCAACAAAGCCTCCGAGATTTCTCTCGAAGATGGACGAAGTCGCATTCCTCGTTTTCACCGCACCAACGCCCGAGGTTGCCCAATAACCCAGGAGGGAAAATGAAAAACCTGAAACTTGTTTTAATCATCGAAGCTATTGCCATCATTTGTCTTGTGGCAGGGGAATCGCATTATTTCTATTCAACGGCGGAATGAGCACATACCTGCCGATTGCCCCTGCAAGAACGACGCCAGACACACCCCGGCCAGTTTTCATGGCTACACTTCGCGCGAGCAGTGACCGAGACCTCTCTGGCTCGGAACTGGTCGATCTGGACGATCAATCCACGCAGTATACGGATCATGACTCCAAGTTCGAAATCACCCTTCCAAATGGTTGGCTGACCCTGCGCCTCAACCAACAGGAATATTTCCGAGTTTGGGCAAACCAGGCGCAGAGCAACGCCCAACTGGAACACGCGCTAACGAGCATCCAAAACGACGATCCCAACCAGTTCCGCCTGTTCGCCTTTGACTTGAAACCCGACCATCACGACGATCAGTTTCTGACCAACATCAACGTGACCTGGTTTCCCGACGAGAATCGAGCGCTGCAAGATTACTTGCAGGCAAACGTCGGCGACTTACGCGAACTCGCCATGCACCTCGACTCAATCGACAGCAATATAACCGAGACCAGCAGTGGGCTGACGGTGGGCGTGATCCAGATGCATTGGGACACAAAAACCGACGACGGCTACAATCTCTACCAGGAAATGTATTTCCAACTCATGAACGGCTACGTCATCATCACTTTTTCTACTAACGAAAGCCTGGAAAGCCAGGCCGCGCCCGACGTGCAAACAGCTATTTCGTCGGTCAAGCTACTGAGCCGCTAGAATCTGGTTGCCGTCACAGCAACCTGCTGCTGAAAGGAGAAAGAAATGTCCAACCCTCGTGTTGTGCGCGCCCCGCGCGGTACGCAGCGAACCTGCAAATCCTGGCTGACCGAAGCCGCCTATCGCATGATCCAGAACAACCTCGATCCTGATGTAGCCGAAAAACCTGATCAACTGGTCGTCTACGGCGGACGCGGGCAGGCTGCCCGTTCTTGGGAGGCCTTCGACGCCATTTTGGAGACGTTGAAAAACCTCGAGGACGACGAGACGCTGCTGGTGCAGTCGGGTAAGCCGGTGGCCGTCTTCAAAACGCACCGCGACGCGCCTCGCGTGTTGATCGCCAACTCGAACCTTGTCCCGCATTGGGCCACCTGGGAACACTTTGACGAACTCGCTGCCAAAGACCTCATCATGTACGGACAGATGACAGCCGGCTCGTGGATTTACATCGGCACCCAGGGCATTCTCCAGGGCACGTACGAGACTTTCGGCGCGCTTGCCCGTCAACGGGATTGGGATTCGCTCAAGGGGAAATTCTGTCTGACAGCCGGCCTGGGTGGGATGGGCGGCGCACAACCCCTGGCGATCAGCATGAACAAAGGCGTCGCCTTGATCGTCGAGGTGGACCGGGAGCGGGCCGAACGACGACGCGCCATCGGGTATGTCGATACGGTGGTGGATGAACTCGAAGAGGCGATGACGCTCGTCGAAGCGGCGCAGGCGACGGGGCGCCCGTTCTCCGTCGGGCTGATTGGTAACGCCGCCGATGTCTACACCGAGCTGGCCGCACGTGGTGTCGTCCCCGATGTCGTCACCGATCAGACGCCGGCTCACGAAGCGCTGATGTACGTACCCAGCGGCGTGAGCGTGGCAGCAGCAGACGAGTTGCGCCGCTCAGACCCGCGAACATACAAACAGCGTGCAATGGAATCGATGGCAAAGCACGTTCGGGCAATGCTCGATTTCAAGCGCAAGGGGGCCGAGGTTTTCGATTACGGCAACAACCTGCGCCAACAAGCCTACGAATACGGTGTGACGGAGGCCTTTAGCTTTCCGGGTTTCGTTCCGGCTTACATCCGTCCATTGTTCTGCCTGGGAAAGGGACCGTTCCGGTGGGTGGCGCTGTCGGGCGATCCGCAGGATATTTACCGCACCGACGAGGCCATCATGGAGCTTTTCCCCGACGATGAGCACCTGCACCGTTGGCTGAAAATGGCGCGCGAGAAGGTGCCCTTTCAGGGGCTTCCGGCGCGCATCTGTTGGCTGGGGTACGGGGAACGTGTTCGCGCCGGATTGAAATTCAACGAACTGGTGGCAAACGGTGTGCTGCAAGCGCCCATCGTCATCGGGCGCGACCACCTCGACTCCGGCTCGGTAGCCAGCCCCAACCGCGAAACGGAAGGGATGAAAGATGGCTCTGACGCCATCTCAGACTGGGCCATCCTTAACGCATTGATCAACGCCATCGGCGGCGCGACCTGGGTTTCGTTCCATCATGGCGGCGGCGTGGGCATGGGGTATAGCCAGCATGCCGGGCAGGTCATCGTCGCCGATGGAACGCCCGAGGCCGCCGCGCGCCTGGAACGTGTGCTGACGACCGATCCCGGCCTGGGCGTTGTGCGGCACGCCGATGCAGGCTACGAGATTGCCATTGAAACAGCCAAACGATACGGCATTCAGATGCCGATGCGAAAAGGTTAGGTTCTTTGAGATTTCCCGTGGCAAGGGAATATAATGTGGGGCCTTTTTGTGCTCCAACAAAGCGAAGAGGAGCTTTTCGGCCCGTATTGTTGGCTTCCCCCCCTTTTTCTCATTGTAATCTTGCAAGGAGGCCGGTAAGATAAAAACGCGAACCACCCACGCGTGACTTCGCTCATACCGACGGAGAGAGACTTTTTTGAAGGAGTACAGATGAAATCAAGACCTTTGTTCATTCTTTTTGCAATTGCGGCGCTGATGTTAGCCTGCAATTTGCCAACAACGGGTGGCGTTGTTAGCCCTACTGCGACGCAATCCAGCGCCGCTGAGACGCTCCTCGCGCCAACGGAAACGCAACCCGCTGAAACTCCCACCGAGACCGAGACGCCCGTTCCATCGGACACACCGACCATTACGCCAACGCCAACCCCCTCCGTGCCGATGGTGACGCCTTCCGACCAACCCGTCAACTGTCGCTACGGCCCCAGCACGTACTACCAGCCGATTGGCGCATTGACCGTTGGAAACAGCGCACAGATTCTGGGCAAAAGCAGCGATGGCGGATGGTGGCAGATTCCAACTCCTAGTGGAAGCGGAAGCTGCTGGGTCGCATCTAGTGTGACGATCGCTTCGGGAGATTTGAGCGGCATTTCGGTTGTCTCGCCGCCTGCGCCGTTCGTCACCGACGTAGGCCTGACCATCGACCCCGATAAAGTCACCGTGCCGGGTTGTGTCTTTCCCTATTCGCCGGTCAATTTGCACGGCACCATTGCCGTCAACGGGCCGGTCAAGGTCACCTGGCATTGGGAAGACAGTGATGGTCACGTCACAGCGGACGATTATCTCAACTTTTCAAGCTTTGGTTCGAAAAACGTCGACGACGTTTTGAGTTACGGTTCCGAAGGGGACTACTGGGTCAAATTGGTTGTGACGTATCCCAACAGTATGCAAGCACAAGCCACCTTCAAAGTGGTCTGCGGGCCTTAACTGGAAAATCCTTTTCATCCCCAGGGCAGAGATAAGCCTGCCCTGGGGAACCATGGCAAAGAGGGATATTACAAATGCCGCAAAGTATACCCATCTGTCAAATTTCCCTTGACGCACTTCACCAGTAGGATTACGCTCTACAAAGATTGGCGGCAATATTCCATCGCAAAAATGGCAAAGCAGGCCAAATGATTTAAAAGCAAGGGAGCAAAAAAACATGCAAACGAAAAATCTAAAACGAGCAGGTGCGGTCATTCTCTTGGGAATCTTGTTCCTATGGGGCATGGTTGGCTGCACCCGCGCAACACAAAGTTCATCCGTGACAGCAACACCAGGAACAAGTGCGCCTGCGATTACAAGCGCCGGGCCTGCTGTGATCGCTTTGAATTATTGCACCAACGTCAGCGCTTTGTGTATTGTCTCTATGGGCCTCGATCAAGGGAACAACTTATTGATCGTGTTGCGCAGCAGTAATTCATCCGTCTCAAACATCAATGCCAGAATCAGACAAGGAGATAACTGGCGAACATACGAATGCAATCCTGTGCAACTTTCTCCAAACACTTTTTACTGCATAGGAGGTCAACTCACCGACGGTGAAATAGTGTTAATGGAGGTTTATTCGAAGGAAGATAATCATCTGGTTGCCAGTGGTAAGGTTCTAGTTGCAATGAACGCCACCCCAACCGCAGGCGTTAAATCTACCGTAGCAACTACGATTACGCCCACCGTGGTTACTACGGTCACACCTTCCTATCCCAACTCTTCCTACCCAAACACTTATCCGTAAGGCAGCTCTGACTGCTCCAAAGGGTTTTTCACGAAGAAAAACACAGGGTGTTTTTCAGGGTTGCCTGGAAGACGCCCTGTTGATATTTTGACCGAGATGACGCTTGCATGAAAATCATCACAGATGGGTTGTTCGTCTTCACCGAGAATTGGGGCGTTGTCCTCGGCATTCTGTTCATTTTTCTACTGGGAGTCGGCATCACCTTCTCCTTTTTGAGTCTTCTCTTCAAGGTCAGCCGGAAGTCTGACAATCAGAATGAGGAACCGGAAAAACCTTCCAGCGCCGAAACCTTCTCTCTGAGTCTGAGCGGGGGAATGATCGCCTTATTTCTGGGACTGCTCCCCATCGTGTTGCTCAATCTTCTGATCAAGGTGGAGCCAATTTTCTTCGTCCTGCTACTGGCCTGTCTTTTTGTCCTTCTGCTCTATGAGGGCAAAGGTGCTGTGAAAACGGCGCAACGGGCCGGAATTCCGCTTTTGGCGCTTGGATTGATCTTGGTTATCTCCATTACCATTCGCCTGGCATTCTTGAGCAAGCTGATTCTGCCTCCTTATTTTGACTCGGCCGCTCACTATCAAATCGTCAAGAATATTATCACGAGCTACAAGACGTCCACGCTGCCCACGTTCCAATCGCTGGCCGGTGGGTACTACCATTTGGGTTTTCACGTACTGGTTGCAGCGATGAGCTTTGCGTTGCGGGCAAACCCCGGCAAGGTCATTTTGGTGTTGGGACAGATCATCCTGGCAAGCCTGCCTTTGCCTTTGTATTTCCTCGTCAGGCGCGCGACCGCCTCCGAGCCGGCTGCCTTTCTGACAGTTCTGCTGGCCGGATGGGGCTGGTCGATGCCGGCTTACGCAGTCAACTGGGGCAAATATCCCGCCATTGCGAGCTTGCTGCCTCTGGAATTCGTGTTGTGCATTGCCTACCTTACCGTGCAGGCTCCAAAATCTCGTAAATGGGCATTGTTGACTTTATGCGGCCTGGGAATCGGCGCGGCGACCTTCGTCCATAGCCGGGCGTTAATCCTGGTTGGATTCGTCTGCATTTCGGGCTTGAGTGCGACAGGTTGGCAACGATTGCCCAAACGCGTACGGGGAATAGTCTTCTGCCTGGCCGCAGGCGGACTGGCCCTCGTGGTGGCCCAAGTCGAATCGCAGCCGGTGCTCAACCCGGCATTCGGTCCGTATATCAAAGATGGTCTGTGGACGATGGTGATCGTCCTGCTCCTGATGCCTTTTGCCCTGAAGAGATTCTCGCGCGTGGTCTTTGCCAGCCTCGTCCTGGCTGCGCTACTGTTTGGCGGCCTGTTCGTTCCGGTTGCGCTACCCGGCTATGCCGGCCAGACCTTGCTGGACAGGCCGTTCGTCGAGATCATTCTCTATCTGCCGCTGTCGATCCTGGGCGGGTTGGGATTCGCGGGGCTGCTCGAAAGCCTGCGCGACAAAGTTACAGTAATACATCCAAAATGGCTGAAAGAAGTAAGCGCCTTCCTGGTTGGCGGATTAATCCTGGTGGTTGCACTTGGTCATTACGATTTTTATCCATCCCCTTGCTGCCAACTTTTCGGCACGGAGGACGCCGTCGCCTTCGACTGGCTGGCGCAGCACCCGCAGCCCAAAGCGAAGTTTGCAATTGCTTCCACGGTGATGTATGTTTCCACATCGAGTCCGCGTCAGAGTGACGCCGGCGCCGATGCCGGAATATGGTTGGGGCCCCTGCTCGGCGTCGAAACGGAGAGCCTGCCCTACGGGTCCGATTTGAGCGCGCCGGGCACTTTCACCCGTCTGTGTCGGGACGGCGTGACAGACATCTACGTTGGAGGCATGCCGCAATCCTTTAATGCACAGCAAATACGGAGCAGGCCAACCTGGTATACAAGGCTCCTGTCTTTCCCATCGGCGCAAATCTATAAGATCACCGGCTGTGCTCCCTAGAACACGAACACAAAAATCACCCGCATAGACACAAAGTCCTTGTTATAATTTTATGCAGATGTAAAAAGTTGCAAAAAGGAAGATATGTTAAACAACGTAACGACCGACGAACTCAGAAGACAACTCAAGGGTCGCGGGATGCGCCTGACGCCCCAACGGCTGGCGATTCTGAAAGTGCTGCATGACTCACAGAAGCATCTTACCCCCAATGAAGTTTACGGATACGCCCGCGAACTTCTGCCGGGGCTGACGGAACCAACCGTATACCGCACCTTGGAATCGCTCGCCAAACAGGGGTTGGCGCTGGCAGCACACGTTGGCAACGGCAAACTGGTTTATGAGATGGCCGGGCACGACCACCATCATTTGATCTGTACCAACTGTGGCAAGGAGGTGGAAATTCCTCACGACCAACTGGAGCAGCTTTACCAGCATTTGCAGGAGGCGACCGGTTACCAATTGACGACCAGCCACCTGACGTTTTTCGGGCTTTGCCCGGCCTGTCAATAATCCACTTTAGTTTTGCAACAAAAATAAAGGAGCCTGCGCATGTTCACACAAGACTCACGCCGTATGCTGAAATGGGTCGGCATTTATTATGTTTTACTGGCGCTCTGGCTTGCGACGACTGCCATGCACATCCCGGATGGATATCTGAGCCCAATCACCTGCATTATTCTGTTCCTGGTCGTTTTACCGTTTTGGGTGATTGGCATTCGCAAAGTCCGCCAGACGATGAACGCCAGCAGCGTGCCCTTGATTGCGCTGCTGGCTGCGTTTTCATTCGTAATCATGATGTTCAACATCCCGATTCCCGGCGGGACGACTGCTCACGCGATCGGCGCTTCGCTGGCAGCGATCATCCTCGGCCCGGAAGTAGCGACAATCGTCGTCTCGATCGCACTGGTCATCCAGGCCTTTTTCTTTGGCGACGGCGGCATTACCGCCCTGGGCGCCAATTGTTTCAATATGGCCGTCATCGTACCCTACCTGGCTTACGCCATCTACCGGGCCTTCTCGAAAGGCCAGCCGTTGGAATCCACACGCAGGCTGATCGGGGCAGCGCTGGGTGGCTGGGTGGGTGTGACGGTTGCCGCCTTCTTTGCCGGGGTTGAATTCGGCATCCAGCCCCTTTTATTCAAAGCCGCCGACGGGACTCCGCTCTATGCCCCCTACCCGCTTTCGGTCTCCGTCCCGGCCATGGTCATCCCGCACGCTCTGTTCGCTTCTGTGGCCGAGGGTGTCCTGACCGCATTGATCGTAGCCTATTTGCAACGTTCCAATATCAGCGTGCTCGAAGCAGCCGAGAAACCGGCTCTCGCCAGCGAGACCGGCGGATTCAGAAAGCTGCGCTGGCTGTGGATCGGGCTGGTCGTCCTGATTATCGCTTCTCCACTGGGGCTGCTTGCGCCGGGCACGGCCTGGGGTGAATGGGGCACCGAGGAACTGGCCCGACTGGGGTTCAAGGCCGTTCCCACCGGTCTGGCCCAATTGTCCAATTTATGGGGCGCTCCCATGGCCAGTTACAACCTGCCGGCCCTGGGCAACGCCAACCTTGGGTATGTGCTTTCCGCGGTGGTAGGCATCGCGATTATCGTCATTGTCGTTTGGCTGTTTACCATGCTCCTGACCGCCGGCCCCAACTCCCAAGAGCAAGGCAATTAATATACGGGGAGCTTCCGAGCCCAACCGGAAGCTCCCACTGGAGGAATATGGGAATCGCTTCCCCCCCAAAACACCGCCAGCGACATCTCGACGTTCTCGAACATGGCATCCAGGGAATCACGGAAGCGCTGGAACGCGCCCTCTTTGCCGAAGAGATCAGCGCACGCGCAGGACTGTTCCAATCCCTGGACCCGCGCGTCAAGGTCATTTCCATCCTGGCGTTGCTGCTGGGCGTCAGTTTCTCGCACAATTTACTCGTCATCCTCGGAATCTACCTGCTGGCCCTGATCCTGGCCTGGGCATCGGCCATCCCGGCAGGTTTCTTCATCAAACGCGTCTGGTTGGCGCTGCCGTTCTTCACCGGCATGATCGTCCTACCAGCCTTGTTCATCACACCCGGCCCGGCGCTCGTCCAACTTCCGCTCGGGCTGGCCATCACGCGCACCGGCGTGACCACCGTCGCTTTCCTGCTTCTGCGCGTCAGCACCTCCGTTTCGTTGACCTTGTTGCTCATCCTGACCACACGCTGGAACACGGTGCTCAGCGCCTTGAGCGTCCTGCGCATTCCGGATGTCTTCATCTTGATCCTGGGCATGACCTATCGCTATATTTATCTGCTGCTGCACATCACCAACGATATGTTTCTCTCACGCAAGAGCCGCGTCGTAGGCCGCCTGAACGCAGACGAACAGCGCCACATGCTGGCCGCCATCGGCGGGACACTCTTGGGCAAATCCTTGAACTTGAGCAGCGAAGTCTATCTTGCCATGCAGTCCCGTGGTTTCCGCGGGAACATGGTTACCTTAAAACCGTTTCGTATGCAATCACGCGACTGGCTCTGGCTGTTCGGGTTGCTGTTTGTCGCCATCCTGACAGCCGTTGCAGGCCGGTAATCACCGGGGAGACTCCCTTTGAATACTGAGAGCATTTTTGAAGTCCGCGATATGTCCTTCGCTTATGAGGGCAAACAGACCGCCCTCGACTGTATCAATCTTAGCGTTCACGCCGGCGAATCGCTGGTCATCTTGGGCGCAAACGGCTGCGGCAAAAGCACTTTATTGAAATTGCTGGATGGGTTGTATTTCCCCAGCCAGGGCAGCATCTCCGCTTTCGGCACGCCACTCACCGAAGAAGCGCTGCGCGACGACGCCTTCAATTTCAGTTTTCGACGGAGAGTGGGACTGGTCTTCCAGGATTCGGACGTCCAACTCTTCTCGCCCTCCGTGCTGGACGAGGTGGCCTTTGCGCCCCTCCAGCTTGGTTTGCCGCGCGACGAGGTCAATCGCCGCGTGGAGGCAGCTTTGCAAACCTTGCGCATCGGAAAACTGCGTGACCGCGCACCCCACCGTCTCTCCGGCGGAGAGAAACGTCGCGTGGCACTGGCCTCGCTCCTAACCCTCCAGCCCGATGTCTGGCTGATGGACGAACCCACCACCGGGCTCGACCCGCGCAGCCAGTCCTGGCTGGTGGACTTCATCCTGGACCTGCACAAACAGGGCAAGACCGTCATCGCAGCCACGCACGACCTGGGCATCGCGCAAGAGATCGCCAGTATCCTCTACGTCTTTTCAGAAGAACATCAGATCGTGGCCTCCGGCGCCCCCGAAGACATCCTGACCAACCACGAGTTATTGCATCGCTGCAACCTTTCGCACTACCATTTGGAAAGAATGAGAAAAGAACCGCTCAAGGCAGAGTAACATTTGCCCCCAAAAGGTGCCGATCTTCTCAAGCGCTTCGTTACCACGGATGCCACCCAAAGGGCAAAGAAGGCGGGTAAAATAAGCAAACATCTGTTGCGGAGAGCCCGCCATGTTTGATTTATCCAACTGCCGCTTTGCCTTTCTCGACCTGGAAACCACCGGACTATCGCCCTGGTTCGGTGACCGTATCTGCGAGGTGGGAATCCTCATCAGTGAAGGCAAGCGCATCAAAGAGACCTACCAACAACTGGTCAATCCCGAACGCCCGCTTTCGCCGGCAGCAGCCAGCACGAATGGGCTGAAAGACGCCGAACTGGCGGAAGCGCCCCCCTTCGACCGCATCGCCGCCGAGGTGGAGGCCCGTCTGCGGGGGAGCGTGGTGGTCTGCCACAACGCCCAGTTCGACCTGCAATTCATCGACAGCGAGTTTCGCCGCCTGGGGCGCGAGGTGCAGTTTCCCAATCTGATCGATACCTTGTTCATCGCCCGCGAGCATTTCACCCTGAAATCTTACACGCTAAAAACCATCGCCGAGGCCTTTCACATTCACATTTCGGAGCCTCACCGCGCCCTGGCCGGCACCCTGGCCGACAAAAATATCTTCTTCGAGATGGTGGAAGCGCTCAAGCCCACCGGCAAGACCCTCGACGACCTGATTGGCATTTACAATTCCCCGGCCTGGCCCAGCGACGGTGTGCAGCTCCCCACCGATCTGGGAGAAGCCATCTACAGTGGCAGGCGCGTCCAAATCACCTACATCGACAAGGGAGGCGAAAAAACCCAACGTTGGGTCACCCCCATCCAGGTGATCGGTCTGGCCGATTATGTTTACCTGCGCGCCTATTGCCACCTGCGCCAGGACGAGCGCACCTTCCGCCTGGACCGCATCGTGGACGTGCGCGTGGATGTCTGAGTGGGCCACCTGTTATTGGAAGGCGGCGCGGAATTCGGCGGAGGCATGCGCGATGCCGACCTGCGCGCCATCGAACTGGCCGGCGGGGTGAACGCCCCACTGCGCATCCTCCCGACGGCGGCTGCACCGGACAACAATCACGTTCGCGCCGGAAGGAACGGTGTACGCTGGTTCCAAAACCTGGGTGCCAGAGATGTCGTTTCGCTGCCCTTGATCGATGAACGTAGCGCAGCAGACGCTGAAATTGCCGAGGCGCTGCGCACCGCGAAGCTGATCTACTTGCTGGGCGGTTTTCCGCATTACCTGGGCCAGACGCTCCAGGGCAGCCGCGCCTGGCAATCGGTGCTGGAGGCCTATCGAAACGGAGCGGTCGTGGCCGGGAGCAGCGCGGGCGCGATGGTGTTGTGCCAGTTCTACAAAGCGCCGGAGGCAGAGACAGTGGCCAAAGGGCTGGGATTGGTACCCAAGGCGCTAATGCTGCCTCATCACAACACCTTCGGGAAAGACTGGGCGCCTCGTCTTTTGGCAGCCCTGCCGGCGGTGACCCTGATCGGGATCGACGAACGCACCGGGACGTTGGACGACGGCCCAGGGGGTGTCTGGTCGGTGCGAGGCCAGGGCGTAGTGACACTCTATCGAAACGGAAAAACCGAAACCTACGAATCAGGCCAATCCTTTTCCCTGTAAAAATCGCCCAGATGCCATAGCCGGCATGTACGACATCCAGGGTTTTCACAAGAAAGGACATGTCACTGCGAGCCGCCGCTTTTCGGCGGCGTGGCAGTCTCCTGACAGGCCAGGAGATTGCTTCAACAGCAAAAAACGCTGCTTCGCAATGACAACCTCATAAGAGACCAGCAATTCCAAATTTGGAACCAGTGAATTTAACGCAAAGCCGCCAAGACGCCAAGTTTTTTCGACTTTTCCCCATAAAATCGACGGAAAGGCCGATTAGCCTCACAACGGAGCAAATTTCTTAA
>JBJKRF010000101.1:0-10586 GCA_046704785.1 Anaerolineales bacterium
AACAATTGGCTGATCCGCTTGATCTTTTCAATGTTATATTTCATTCAGAGCCTCCGGTAGATGGTTTGTCTAGCCACTTGCTATCCTACCTGAGGCTCCCTCTCTCTGACAACCTTTGCGTGCACACGAACCACGCCCGAAGACCACGGGTCGCAAATAATAGAGTATAATCCCCCCTCGCAACCAAGCTGGCCAAGGCTGGCCGTTCTTCGAGAACTTCTAAAAACAGTAACCCCTTTGGCTTATCGCCTGTAAACGTTTCGCCCATGACGTTTCTCGAAGAACCTGGTTGGTATTTTCATCATTGGAGTTTGGCTCATGAATCGTCGCCCCTACACAATGCTCGTTGGAATCATCGTTTTGCTGGTACTCTCCCTGTGGATTGATTTGAGCAAAACAATAAGTATTACCAATCCTTTGAACTCTGTTCCTATTTTTACACGAGATGTCGATATCAAACTGGGCCTCGACCTGCGCGGCGGTCTTGAGACGCTCTTGCAGGTGCCCGATAACGTCGCGGTGACGGGGGACCAACTCAATGTCGCCAAAACCATCCTGGAAAACCGCGCCAATGCTCTGGGTGTGAGTGAAGTGCTCATGCAGGTCGCGCCACCTCGCCGCATTATTGCCGAATTCCCTGGCATCAGCAATCCAGAGCAAGTGATCGCCTCATTAAAACAGACCGGTTTATTGGAATTCGTCGACTTTGGGACTAATCCCCTGGCAACCGGTTCGGTGATCAAAACGGATTATCTGCAAAGCCAGGCCTCCGGAGCCGCGAGCACGCCAGGGGTTGCTACGACAGCGACGGCAGCCACAGCCACATCGACAGCTACCCTGGCGCCGTCCCCCACGCCTAACGGGGCCGCGACGCCAACTGCCTCTGAGACGCCCACCAGCAATCAGGTTTATCACACTGTAATGACCGGTACTGCGCTGCAAACTGTGAGCGTCGTACGTGACCCAACCACGGGTGCCTATCAAATTTCATTTACACTGAAACCTAGTGCCGCAACCACCTTCAGTGACTATACCGGCAGCCACATCAACCAATACCTGGCCATCGTCTTGGATAAGAAAGTCATTTCCGCGCCACAAATTCAAGGACAAATTTCCGGCGGGTCCGGCGTCATTCAGGGCTCATTTACGAATGACACAGCCAATGCTCTGGCGGTGCAGTTGCGGTACGGTTCCTTGCCGGTCCCGATCAACGTCGCCGAGAGTCGCACCGTTGGCCCAACGCTGGGCGAAGAATCGATCCACAAGAGCATCATCGCTGGTATTATTGGTCTAAGCGTCGTGGTCTTGTTCATGGGCCTTTACTACCGGCTTCCGGGCGCCGTTGCCGATGGCGCTCTTCTGATCTACGCCCTGCTCTCACTGGCTCTCTTCAAGATCATTCCAGTAACGCTCACCCTGCCGGGCATCGCGGGCTTCATCTTGAGCATCGGCATGGCAGTAGACGCCAACATCCTGATTTTCGAGCGTCTGAAGGAGGAGCTACGCTCCGGACGCACATTACGGCAAGCCATCGATCTAGGCTGGCAACGTGCCTGGCCTTCCATCCGCGATTCGAACTCATCCACGCTGATCACCTGTCTGATCCTGTACATTTTCGGTAGTACCTATGGGGCCAGCATGGTGAAAGGCTTCGCAGTAACGTTGGCCTTGGGCGTGGCTGTCAGTTTGTTTACCGCCGTGATCGTGACCCGCACACTGCTCCACGTCGTGCTCGACAACACACAATCTGCCGAACACCCCAGTTGGTTCGGACTTTAGGAGAATCGGCATGAACATCATCAAGAATCGTTACCTTTATTTCACCATCTCCCTGGCAGTGATCATTCCAGGTATCATCTTCATGGCACTGCACTGGATCAGTAACCCCGCTCAGGGCCCCTTGCCCCTAGGAATCGATTTCACCGGCGGCTCGTTGTTGGAGGTCCAATTTGCCTCCGGCACCGTCCCCGCTGACAGCGTCATCGAAAACCTCTACCAGCAATTTTCCACGACGGCCCAACCCCTGGGCACGCCAACTGTCCAACCGCTCGGCACTGATTCACTTTCAATTCGTTCACGAGCAATGGACGATGCAACCAAGGGCCGTTTGGTCGACGCGTTGCAGCAGGAAACCGGCACAAAAGTCACGGTGCTCAATTTTACGTCCGTGAGTGCCGCTGTCGGGCAGGAGGTTACCAAGAGCGCGTTCTTTGCCGTCGGGATGGCGGCACTGGCAATCCTGGCCTACATCTGGTTCGCCTTCCGGGGTGTACAACATCCTTTGCGTTACGGGGCAGCCGCGATCATCGCTATGCTGCACGACGTATTCGTAGTTTTGGGTGTAGAGGCCATGCTCGGCTTCTTCCTTGGCTGGCAAGCAGACTCGTTATTCTTAACAGCCTTGCTTACCGTCATTGGTTTCTCAGTCCACGATACAATCGTGGTGTTCGACCGCATCCGTGAAAATTCGGGAATCTACCGTCGCGTCGAATTCGAAACAGTTGTGAATCATTCCGTGGTCCAAACGCTCGACCGTTCGATTAACACACAACTGACAGTGATGCTCACGCTGTTCGCGCTGTCGCTCTTCGGCGGTGACAGCATTCGGGAGTTCGTTATCATCCTGTTGGTTGGCGTATTCAGTGGAACGTATTCGTCGATCTTCAACGCTTCCCCCATTTTGGTGGTCTGGGAAAATCGTGAGTGGCGAAATTGGTTTGGTCGCGGAGATAGCAGCGAAGCAACCGCATAAATACCGTTCAATTTAGCAAAAAAGAAGGCGCAGCAATGTCTGCGCCTTCTTTTTATTGATCGCAAGGATAGATTGACAAAAAAGGATCTTTACAAGGTTCCTTTAGCTGGGGCAAAGAATTCGAACCTCCACATACAGATTCAATTTCTTCCGCCGGCTGGGCTTGCCACTTCAACCATGCCTGCCCTGTTGGCTCGCTTTGTGCCAGCAGGCTGCCCTTGCGTTCCGAGATCTGCACTTCGTTCAGCCGCAGGGCGCTCAGTTCGTTCAATCACGGGTATAATGCAGCGGGTTAAGTCTTAGAAACCGTCTGGTAAGGAGAGATTTATTATGCAAATCGTTTTTGGCGTTGTCGCTGCTGTCCTGGTATTGGTGGTGGTACTGTTGTTGGTTTTCGAACTTCGTTTTCGCCATCCTGATGTACTGGTTCTTTATGAGTCAAAAGGAAAAATCGCTCTGCGGGGCGGGCCGCTTTACCCCCGTCATTTCAGTTTGCCTATTAAGCGCACGACCTGCCCCATCCAATTGACCGTCGAGGCGACTGCCGCGGGCAACCTGGGTGTGAACGTCAAACTGGTCGGCTCCGTGGCCCCGGCGGTGGACCACATCCAGATGCTGGTTCGTGTGGGTGGCTGGAATAGCGAAGCAATCATCCGCGCGGCTGAGGAGGCCAGTATTCGGTTGGAAGGCTTGGTCAAAGAATACGCCGAACATGCCGAAATTCATATACTTTCGTCCACCGGCCTCGTGGATTATCTGAATGAGCGTTCGGCCCAGTTTGAGGAAAAGCTTGGGCTTGAGTTGATTTCTCTGGTCGTCCACGCGGTAGAGCCGGTCGACCCGGAAATTGCAGATGCGCTGCGCCAACAGGAACAGGCCCGTCTGCTTGAGCAGACCGAACGTCTCAACAACCAGGCGCGCGTGTCGGCTGCCAAAGCCAAGTACAAGGCCGATGAAGAAATCGCGGGAATGGAACATGCCCTGGAGTTGAAAAAAGCAGATCTCAAGAAGGACTTGCTCGAGCAGGAAAATGCTCTGGCCCAGAAACGTCTGGAGGATGAACTAACTCGTAATCGTCTGCGTCTGGCATTTGAGAAGGAAGAGTTAGATATTCTCAAAAATAACCCCGAGCTGTTAGTGCTCACGCCTCAGGCCGCCCGCCTGGCGGAGGCCAGTCAGGGTCTCAAGAACGCCCGCACGGTGATCTCGCTCTCCCCACAGGAATTGGCGTCGGGTTCCGAACTGATTGACCTGCTCCAGAGCATAATGAATAAGGCGCTGGAAGCCAAGAAGAACGGATGATAAGGCAAACTGACCCCCTGGCTTTTTTTCGTCTGAAGCAGATTCGGGTTGCCCGGGTCTCAGAGATCAGCGAGGCCACCGCAGCTGCACCGGTTCCGTCCGAGGAACGGGTTAATTTTCATATCGGGAACCCACTCCAGGATGTCAATCTTTCTTCCGCTTTCCTGCGCATTGCCCTGGGGATTGACGTACGTCGCCAGGATCTGGCAGACGCCAACACCAATGCCCTGCTGGAATATCTTGGGTGGGATCAGGCGGACAAGCCAAAGCTGGAATTTTTGATCCGCACCATCCGCAAGAGTAGCCCTTACATGCCGCGCGGCGGCTATAATCGCAAAGCGCCTCACCCGCTGGTGAATACTTTTAGCAAGTGGCTGGAAAACCAGCAGGAACCTTTGCAATACGACCTGGGTGAGAAATCTGGCAAGCGCGAGGTTATTCTCGCTTCGGGTGGGATCAGCGAGACCCTGCGTGTCATGTTGGTGGCGATCTCCAGCTATTTGCAGATTACCCCAGCACGGGTCTTGTGCTATCGCTACGCATACCCAGAGTCGTATCGCACCATCCCGAATCTGCTTATAGAGCAACTCTCGGATGCTGAGCAGGTGGCGCGGGCTGAGGTGGAAGAATGGCTGTCCAATCAGCCGGAAACCCCCACGTTTATGGTGATTGGCGGTTCGCTGAACGAAGAGACACGTCGCAAACTGCGTCACCTGAGCATTCAATACCCCCTCTTCTTTATCGAGGCAAATAATGCGCTCAATCATCATTCGTTGGCGCGTGAAGCGAAGCTGGTGCAACGTGTCATCCGTCTGCTGACGCCTGCCATTTTTGCACCGCGTCTCGACTCGCTGTCTACTCTCTTCGTAGTCGGCAATGCAGAATTTCTGGGCGTCATCGAAAACGTACAGTTCCAATTGAAAGGGACCCCCTCGGCCTCCGAGATTGAGTTTTTGAACTTTCTGCTGGAGCAGAATCTGGCGAATCTCGAAACGGAAATTCCGACGGAGATTTTCGAAGATAAAGCCTGGCTGGATGAGTGGGGAGACGGCGGGGTCGCTGCGGCAACCCTTTCGCGGCTGGCATCACGGGTCGGTGGTCATCTCGATAGCCTGATGCAAGAGCACGCACAGACTTTGAACCGTGCTCTGACAGCCGTTGATGAGAAGACTGACCGGGTTGCCAGGATGCTGCAGGAACGTTGGAAAACGGACCAGATCGACGAACTGGCTGACCTTGACAGCCTGACGCTACTCAACCAGCTCATCCAAAATGCCCACGAACCGGTCTGGCAGCAGACTCTGCAACGCAGTTTCTTGAGCGTTTTTGCCCGGCACCAGCCCCAGTATCGCCCAGAAGCCTGCCTGGTTGCCAGTGGTTCCTCACGCACGGCTCTGGGAATGTTGGGCTTTCACTGTGGCATTACCGATGTCCTCTTTCCAGATTTGAGCTGGTCATACGAACAGTGCTTCCCGAAGGTGCATGTTGTCCCGCTGACCCCGGATTTGAGACTGGATGTGGATGCCATGATTGCCAAGCTTGAACAGCTTTGTCAGGCCGATCCGCATTGGCCGGAGCACGGGGCCGTAGCGATCAATAATCCGCACAACGCCACGGGGCGAATTTTTGCCGAAGCAGATGTGGCCCGACTGATAACTTATTGTTTGCAGCACCACATCTATGTGGTCGATGATCTGGCCTACCAGAATGTCGCTCCGGTGGATGGCCTTCCTCAGATAAAAACGGCCCGCCAGATTGCCACCGATCTGGTGCATACAGGGGTATTGGACGAGGCGAAAACGGACCGTGTGATTACCGTACACTCCATGTCCAAGACCGACTGTTTGGCCGGAGCGCGTTTGTCGGTAGTGGAAATCCGTGAAACGGACTTGCGCGAACGCTTTTGCCAGTTAAACAACCTGATCGAGCCAAACCTGGTTGCGATCTTTATCTGCTATTTGTTTTATCGTGGGCCATTGGAAGGCGCGCGCACCTACTGGCGTATGCGTAACACGGTTTTCAAAGAGCGCACTCAGGCGTTGCTCTCTGCCTCTGAAAACCTGCCCTCCAACCGCAATCCCTTTGGCCTGACAATCATCCCCCCGACCGGGAGCATGTATCCGTTGCTGTTTGTAGAGCACCTGCCTAACGGTCTTTCTCTCGACTGGCTGGCTTCCTCGCTGGCCCGGCGCGGCATTGGTCTTTTACCGTTGGCAACCTTTGCTCGCACTGAGGAAGGATTCGATACCGGCCGACGAACCTTCCGCCTGACCTTGGGCGGCGTGGATCCGGCCGCGACCATGCAAGTCAAAGCCCGGCGTCTGCTGATCGACCTGAACCGGATGATCGCCGAGGAGGATGCGCGCTATAACCGCAGGCAGCTTACTTTCCATCTGTCGTCTGACGAGAATGGCGATGTGGCTGCCCGCTTGCAGCAATGGGATGACATCACCCGTCAGATTTTCCGTCAATTTGAAAACAGCCGTTCTTTTCGGCAGTTGACCAGTCTGTCGCCGGTAGTGGATGGCAAGCATCTGCAGGATGATTTCATCAAACACTATTTGCCCGAACGCCTGGATATTTTCCGCACCCGCTTGCAGGAGCGTGCCTTTATCAGCGACGAGCTGATGCGACGGGCGGCGACGGGGAACGGTGATTGGCTGGTGGGTCGCCTGGAACGTGAATTCATGAAGGATTCCCTTTCGCGCCGCCAGGAATTGTTTCGTCTGCGCAACTACGATCGCACCGTTCACCCCACTCAAAAGTATTCTCTTCGGGCAGAGATGGTGATCGATGCCATCCTGCGCGCCCTAATCCTCGGACAGCCGGTCGCTCCTGCGTTGGTCGAAAAGACCGGGCAGGAAATGTTCAACGAGTTTTTGGGGCAGAACGTCAGTATCAATTCCCAACTCGAAGCGGACGAAATTCTGGTGGACCTCGATACGCTGACGGCCAGCGAGGGATATACGGAACTGTTCACCAATACGACGTTGCGTCCCTTCCTGTCTTTCTGGAGTGATTGGGATGGCAGCAACCGCCCTTCTGGTCAAGGCCATCGTTTGATGGCTGCCGCCGTGATGGAAAATGTCCGGCGTATGGCGCAGATACTCAACCTGCTTCGCAAGGCGGATTCTCATGTCCAGATTGCGCCGGATTTGCTACTTGAACTGGATCGCTTGCCGCGACGTAGCCGCGAGTTCACCCAATTATTGAACAACATTACCCAGTTAACCCATCAACTGGAACAACGCTATCGTGGCATCCTGCCCTTCTCGGTAGATGCCACTCCCTTCGAGCGTTTGGCCACTCAATTGCACTTGCGCCGTGACCCTGCCCGGGTGTTGTGGCAACACAATGACAGCTATGAACACAAGATGCGCGAGCTTCGGGAACAGCGCCGAGCCATGCTAGAAACCTATTTTGCGCTGAACAAGAAATTACGCAAGCAATTACACGCGCTAATTCCAGACATCCAGTCCAACCGGACAGTGGCGCCGCTTCTACGGGAAGTGGTTGGGTACCGGGACATTTTGCAGCGCATTGTGGTCACACCTCGCATTCACCAGGGCATGATTACCGCACGTGATCAGTTTGCCATCGATACGACCGTATTCAACATGCAGGAAATTAATGCCATCGCTGGGAAATACGGCAACCCTGGCATGACCCTGGGGCTGCAAATCAGCATGACAACCAAACCCGAAGCGCTGATCGCGCTCGACCGAAAAATGGGTACCCAAATCGAGCAAACCCGGCGTGAACACCAGGATACAGAACTTCCCACGATTTGGTTAATTCCTTTGTTTGAAGACCTCGAGGCAGTAACGCACATTCCGGACTATCTGGATCGCGTCTGGGATTATGCCAACCAGAGCCGCCACACCGAGCAAACCCCACAGAGCCGTCTGGCTGAGATACTGGCGGAGATTTTTATCGCTGGATCCGATTTAAGCCAACAGATCAGCCAAGCCAATGGCGCCTTTCAATATATCAAGGCCAAGTACGCCATCCAGACCTGGTTGGCCGAACATGGTGTTGCCGACGCAGTCCGAGTCAAGCTGGGCAGCGGCGAACCGATGCAGCGTCAGGGTGGTTATTACTCACCTGTCGCAGGCCAGCCGGCTTTTGTCAACGTAGAGAGTCATCGGCGCCGCCTGGCTCGAAACCTGCCGCAGGCTGCCCAGAAAAGCACATCCTATGCTGTCACGCCTCTGCAAGGAGTCCTCCTGGGGGGTGACTTGCGCACCTTCCAGAGCAGTATATCGGAACATCTGCGCTTCCTACCAGTGCATGAATTGGCAAATTTGCTTTATCACGTGCGCGAGTCACAAAAGATGCACCGGCTGAACCTGCTCAGGGCTGCTGAAACCCTGACCGAAAGCCGCCTGGGTGCGAAAAGCCGGGGCGTACAGGAACTGGAACGCCTGACGATTGGAATGCCGGAAGCGCTTTATGAGAGCTTCCTGGAAGAGGTCACCGAGCATTTCCGTCACATTCTTTATGGCAGGCCGGAAGAGGTGTTCGGCATTCACATCATCTCCTATTTTATCGGGCGTTCCATTCCCCAACTGCGTGATCGCCCCACCTCCCGTCTGCGGGCCGCCTCGGGCGCCGATCGAGGACAGCAAATCCTGGCAAGTGTCGCAGAAATGATCCCACTCTCGAAGCAGGGTAGTATGCTGCGGGCCATTTCCCACAACCAGGCGCAAACTGCCATCTTGGGCATTAACCAGTTGACTACTGGCTTATTCCGTGCTCTGGATTACTATGCCCAGAAAACCTTTCCTGATGCCGAGCGCGACAGCCTGATAGCCGAGCGCTTGTTGCCACGCCTGCCAGTTTATGAGATCCTGCATACCCTGCGTATTTATCAGGATTGGCGGGGCGAATTCACCAAACGCATCGAGACGGCCTTCCCGGCTGGAAACTCGGCCTTTGTCGCGTTGCGTGAAGACCACGATTCCATGTTGCGTTTCCTGCCTTTGTTTCAACAGGAACTTCTGCGGCGGCACGGCCTGAACGTGAGCGATTTTGTCGTCGACGGAATTTTTATTCCCGACCTGCTGCCGACCTTGCGCCCCGACCTCGCAGTCTTGATGCAGGGAAATATGTTCAATACCGACCTCGACCAGATGCTCAAAGACGCTCATGGAAAAATAGATGCGGACTGGCAAGAACAGGTGACTCAGTTGCTCCAGTTGCCTGAGCAGGTGCGCTATTGGCGTTCTGCGATCTGGGATTTGATTGGCGATTCCATTTATCAGCGTGTACAGAGTTTCACGGAGCTGGCGACCGCCTTGAGTTCCGTCTCCACCACGCGTTCCGGGCCGGCTCGTTCACCTGGACAAAAGCTACCGTCCGCGCTGGCAGGTTTCCTGCGCTCGGCACGCATGGATGACGAGATGCGCCAGTTCCTGGTCAGTGCAGTGGAACAGTTGAGTAATATTACCGAAGGAAGTATTGAGGTGCCGGTCAGTGTGATTCGCGCTATCAATGATCTGGAACGGATTGCGATGATCGAAGAAACTGCAATGCCCACTGAAACGCAGGCCGCGCTGCGCTGCTGCGTCTTGCAAATTGCTCGCCTGGCTGGGGAAAATGGGTAGTATCAGAATACCATTGTAATCTGCTGTTTTTGGCGGCATACCCCTTCGGGGTACGCTAGCACTCTCGCGTTTTACCAATTAAAAATAGTGGTAGTGCTCTAAAGCAAGTGATGAATGGTAAACCAAAAGAATGGTCAGCAAAAACCAGGTATGTCGAAGATGCGGCAGTGAGCATATTGTCAAGAACGGGCCAGCCAGCAATACTGGTGCAAGGAGTGCGGCAAACGCGGTGTGATCGAGCCACAACATAGCTGTACGGAAGCTGAAAAATAACAAAACATCGCAGCCTATTACGAAAGGCCGAGTATGCGCGACATTGTATCTTTGGCATCAGCCCGACCGCGCTGTTGAGTTGGCTAAAAAAAGGCCAAAGGAACCCCAGCCTGGAGCGGACCCTGGTACCAGTTAAAGCTGGAGACGTACTTGAATTAGTCGTTTGTGCTCCAAAAGTCGGCAAAATGCTGGTTGTGGATTGCTTTGTCTCGCCGAATACGGCAGGACGTGGCATTTGTGATCGTTGACCGCAGCGAGGCAACCTGCCGCAAGCCATTCCACTAGTACATCTTGGCATAAATAGCTATGCAGAAAGTGCTCTGCCCTTGTAAGTCCATTTGAAAGGTTTTGCCATCGTGCGGTTGTAATACTCAATAAAAGCCAGGACCTTGCGTTTCAGGTCATCAATTGACGTGAAGTTGCCTCGTTTGAGGACCTTGCGAACCAAAATGCTAAACCAGATTTCAATCTGGTTCATCCAGGAAGCGCGCTTGGGAGTGTAGTGAAAAACAATCCGATGTGTCGAGTCGCTCAAAAAAGCGGCTCTCGAAGCTTTGGATTTCAGGATGCCAGATTTGCCTTTGACACCTAGGTCAATATCAAGGTCTGATTCTTCGGCTACATAGCGCACCAAAGATTCAGACACATGAATA
>JBJKRF010000102.1:0-21832 GCA_046704785.1 Anaerolineales bacterium
ATGGACTACCCTGATTACATCCGTCGGGGCCTTCCCATTGCCAGTGGCGTGATGGAAGCCGCCTGCAAAACCCTGGTCACGCAACGCCTGAAACGCTCTGGTATGGCCTGGACACACGCTGGTGGTCAAGCGATCCTGACCTTGCGCAGCCTGATCCAAAGTAACCGATGGCGTTCTGCCTGGACGCTGTTGAGCACCGATTTTCGTAAAATTGTCAAAGTACTAAACCAATCGAACCAGCGCAAGACCCAAATCATCCACTCGGACCAAACACGGCCAACCACGTTACCGGATTTCACTCAACCTGTTGAACCACTTGGGTATGCCTCTCTGCCGTTGGCCGGGTAGTATCATGAATTTTCAGAGATGCACCCTAATGTCAATGCTTGCCGTTGGGTATGCAACTGTAATATTCGTTGGTTTGTTTCATTCATCCAAGTCAGGCAATCATTGCAGGCGCGGCTCAAGCCCTCCTGCCACCACCGACGAAACAGAAGCTTTTGAGCCGAACGCAACACATCACCAGACATTGCACGCAACCGTTCGCGAGCGCGGCTATATTCTTGTTCTGCCAGCGCTACCTCTGCATCGCTTACCCCTGTCTGCAAAAGTTTGGCTTTGTAACCTGGAATAGAGTTATTCCCACTATGATTTAAGGATGTGTCAATCGATATTTCGTCAAGAACAGCCAGAGCAAAACGCGCACCACGTTCAATGATCATCATAGAAATTTCATCTGCCAGAGTTTTCCGCAATCGCCCAGTGACATCCAAGCACCGTACATTGGTACGTTCTTTAATGTATTCGCGTTCATGCACATTACTCTCCTCTTGCTGCGCAAGCAAACGACGAGCATCTTCCACATCGCTGGCCTTACGAATGGCGGGCAGATTCAATCCGTTCACTTGTTCCCCAGCTAAGAGATCATCCATTATTTGATCGTCTTTCAAGCGTAATCGTCCCAACAAAGCAGAGGTCGCTTCCTCTACCTGTTTCTTGTCGGGCTGGTTCAGGCAGACCTTCTGCACCATCATTTGCCCTAGACGCGCTCCACAATAAGATAAGATTTTCTTCGCAGGGTAAACTAATGAGGCCGCAGCCAGCGAACTATAGGCCCGTCGTCTCCCTTGAAACTCTTCCATTAACACACTTACATTGGCATTAAAACCACGAATGGCTCCACCAATCGATGAACCCGTATCCAGGAAAATAGCCGACGCAATCATGTTGAAGATATCATCTTCGCTACGCAAGCGGTTGCCAGCTTGGTTACCCAGATCGAGCACATAGTTCATGTCAAATGGAGGAGAGGGGATATCCAGCGGCGCACCTTCAGGATAAGCCACACGCCAATGTGGATTTTCGAGCAGAAAATTATTTTCTTTGAACCAGGCATAAGTATTGGCGCGAATTCGCTCACGCTGGATTGGCGTCTCATTCTTGATGGCTTTATCCATAATAGACGGCAATAATGCAATAGACAGGATCGTAGGATTGGAGTCGCGCAGTAAGTGGCGGCAAAGATAAGCCAGGTCGAAAGCCATCGAACTGCCCGTCCCACCGCAAGTGGAGAACACGATTACCACGCGTACCCCGCCTCGCTCCACAGCGAACTTCATCCCATCCCGGCTCGATTGTTCGGTAGCGTCGATATTGTCGATCTGTAACATAGCTTCTGTGGCAAGTCTTAGTTTGTCGATAAACGCTGGGCCAGAGTTGCGGTCGTTATACATGCGGAAGAGTGCCATGCGTCCTACCGGGCGCATTTGCCCTGCACCATGGTGGATGAAACCAGCTTTGAGGCGCGTTTCTCGATTCCACCAAGCCTTGATAGCTGAAAAGTTGTTCAAATTTGCCAGCACGGTATCACCGTTGAAGCCTACCAGTTCTGCACGTTCTGTATTCGGAAACCAAGGCGCGATATCGGCATCGAAAGTCGCATCGGCGTCTACCCATAGAAAACGTAGCACAGGAATATCTCCGTATGCTTTGTGCAAAAGTTCCTTGAGCCGCCAGCCAATCTGTCCTGGACTGGTGCCAAGTAAGAGAAAAAGTGTGGGTTCAAATCTGATTTCAATTGTCATCATGTTCTCCATCAGTGATTCATTCTATTCTGACCGGTCTTTACAACTTCGTGTTTTTAGCCAGGAACTGGTCATCCCAATAGTGACGATCAACTCTCTATTCCCCTGAGTCACTCAGATACTGAAAGTTAAGACTGCCCATGCTAAAAATCTCACCATGCTTCAACAAAAAGCGTCTTTGCATCATCTGGTATCCCTTTTTTACTGGTCCGAGCGGCTCCAGGTAGGTTGTCATTCCAAACGTTTTCCTTTCAGCTGTCAGGACAGCATGAACATCGTTCAGTCTTTCAGCAACGAAAACGAGGTCACAGTTGGACTTTTCTCCAATAGTCAGGGAACTTTTTTTCAAGGCTGTCAGGTCAACATCCTTGGCGTTAGCGGGTAACATTTGCGCGGCCCACCAACGCAACGTTCCAGTCACCTGTGGAGGCGCAGAAGCGTTACGGATGTAACGAACTGTAACAACACCCACCAAAACCATAAAGACAAGGGTAAGTCCGCTCCAGACAATTGGCTGGCGACATTTCGACCAAAAGGAAGGAATATCAATTTCAAGGGGAATTACTTTGGGGGCAATCGAAACCTGTGGATCTCCTGATACTTGCAGGTTCGTTCGGTAAATGCCTGAAGATAAGCCGCCACTGGATGAGAGAATTTCCAACTTAATCATTTGCGCTCCCGGCTGGATATTCATAGATACCGGGCGTAGGACAAAGCCGGGCAGGTTACTCAATGAAAAAGTAATAAGTTCAGGCTGGGTACTGGTTACCGGCAAGGTGATTGAAATACCACCTGCATCGTCGAAACAGCCCAAAGGAACCTGCACGTTTGGCTTCTCTAGCTCAATGTTGCGAACGATGTGCACATTGAATAGCCCTTGCGCTGTGGTCTGAAAGGGTACACCAAAGTAAGTCATCCCCTGAGTCTCGACCGAGACAGAATATTTACCGTTTTCAGTGGGGGAAAAACCACCGACATAGCCGTCTCGGACACTGGAGAGCGTAATCTCCTGTGTTTGGCCTGAAGGTGTAGTAATTTGCGCCAATACTTCTCCCTGTTCAATCGCCAGTGGGGCGTCTCCGTATAAATGTACTTGTACGGTCACTTGTTTCCCCTGGCTTTCGACTTCGCCATGTGGTTTATCGAGTATCAGTGTTGGAAACTCGGCGACATCCATAGTTATAGATTGCTCTACAGAAATGACCCCTTTCCACCCGGTAACATGAATCTGGTATTGCCCTAACTGCGAGGTATCTACAAACAAGCGAGTAAAGTTACCATCTCCTGCAACTTTGTCTCCATGCGTACCATCGTCGTAGAAACGATCCAAGCTGGATTCTGTGCCGTCAGGCCGGATGATTGTTGCCGAAAAGGCTGCGTCGCCAAGAATGTTAACCTTCTCTGCACTTTCCTCATCCACTAACCGCACTACAATTGGGATCGGTCTACCGGCCGGTTGAACTTTTTCCGGCGATACAATCTCTGCACGTAGATGCGAATACAAGATAGCACGCGCCTGGGTTTTACCTTGTCCAAAAATTTCGAATGCCCAGTCTCCTCCTGCAGGATGTTGAATTGTGACGATTGAAAAGTAGGGGTTTTCCACGATGTGAATGTCCGGTGAGTTTTCTGAAACGACCTGTCCTCCTGGAGCCAATAAGCGAGCCGTAACAGTTTCAGGCTTGGCTAACACAAAACTGACTTTTTCAAGGTAGGGAGCAAGAGCCGGGTCAATTTCAAAAGTGACTTTTCCAGGAGAAGTTGTTTCTCCTGGACTTAGCAGAGTGCGATCCTGAATATCATTAAAGGCCACCAAGTAAGCATCCAACAAATCCTCGGCATTTTGTGCAGGAATGACCTTCCCCCCGGTCTGAGCGACCAATTCACGGAGAAAGGTTTGATCGGCAAGATTTGTCAAAGCGATGGCATAGATAGGAACGCCTAATGTATGAGCCAGCGCCAATGTCTCCTGTTCGTAGGCTGGGTATGGATGCTCGATTTCAGGCCTGCCGTCACTGAGCAGGATGATTGCCCTGCGGCTTTGTGAATTCGCCTGGCTAAGAAGCATACGACTCGCCTCTGTCAATGCGGATTTTATATCTGTATATCCTTGCGGGGGAATCGGAGAAATTCCGGTAAAAGAGTCTGGAGAAATGAGTCCATTGGTTAACTCGTGACTTCCACTGGAGAAGGTGATTACTCCCATCTGATCTTGTCCATCCAGTAAGGCAGCCACCATTTCAACAGCGGTAAACCGGAGTCCTGTTGGATCACTGGTTTTCATGCTCCCTGAGTTATCCACCAGAAGAATAGTCTCAACTGTTGGCGAAGAAGCTGTTCCTTTGAAAGTCAGGCAAATAGCAAAAAATAAAGCGGCAAAACGAGTTAAATTTGTCACGATTTAGCCTCCAATCATCTTTCCTTTATTAGAGATATAACAACGAGCTTTGTTAACCCAAAGCGACCCCAGATTTGGGGTCGCTTTAAGCGATGAATGCGGGCATGGGTTTTTAAGACACGGATGGAAACCGGGATAAAGCCAGTGAACGCTCGATGATTGTAGACTCCAAGGCAATAATAATTTTAGGGAACATTTCTAACATTTTTTGATTCGACAGTATCCCAGCTTCAAATGCAGTTAACTCATCTGGCTGATAGCCCGTCTTTTCGCTCATCCAACTCAAACTTTTCTGTTGCATCCGGCGCAGGACATTAACTTGAATGCCCAATTGTTCGCCAGGGGTCGGGTCTGAGCTTAACGAACGAGAGGGTCCCCGCTGATACGCTCGCTCTGCCGCCCGAATGAGAATCTCAATTTTCTGTTGTCTATTCATCACACAGTTTTGTGTCTCACGTTTTCCTCGTTTTTTCTTAAGTAGTTCGATTCTCGCATCTTTATTCCTTAAACACAAAAAGATACTAAAACCATCACCTCCTATCTTCATTGGATTACATAGTAAAGGCTTCTTCCCTGTTTGGATCAAATGCTTAATCCAAACAGGGACAACCGATTTTTCATCGAAATAGAGGCATAGCCCTTTTGATTCATCGCTCAGGGCAGATATCATAGTTTATCCAATTTTATGGCTCTCCTCAATTTATAGTGAATAGCAGCTAATATTTGGTGAACTCGTGGACGTTTAATATGATATTGCTGGGCAATTTCCTCAAGCGTAAGGTTTTTCATATATCTCATCTTGATGATTTCACGGTCGCGTTTGTTTAACTTCGAGATACATTCGCGAACCGATTCCCAGATCAATTTGTTCAGAACCTGATCCTCGAGCGTATCTTCTGGAGAAATAGGCGAATAAAACAGGATGATAGCGTCGAACAGCATATATTCGTCATCGGTAAGATCGTTATTTGTCGTATCCCAAATGGATACCGTTTTTTTAAGAGTTCTGAGCCACTTGAGTGTCTGGTTTCGTGCAATTTTGTAAATCCATCGCCAGGCACTGGCTTCGTCATGCAAACCTTTGAATTGATCCGCATGAATGTATATTTCTATAATTGTTTGATCTGTAATTTCTTTGGCATCTTCTTCATCAATAGAAGGAACGAAACGATTAAGAATATATTTGAATACTGGTTGGTTTACTAATATATAAAGTTCGCTTTGTGCTTCTTTGTCACCGACGGCAATTCTACGAATGAGAACATTCAACCCTGCCGGTGTGTTCGTGTTCACTGCGCCACTCCGTTGGACAGGGTGTGGATCGGTTTGCCCTGGTATCCACACCAGGGCGGATGCAAGGGACAGTTTGTTCGCCAACTTTTCATAAGTATCTCCTCTCGTAAGCTTCCATAAGAACAGACCCTGAAATCAGAAAAAGTTAAGAGGTAAGTTTAAAGAAAAAGCCCCCACGCTTTTGAAAAGTGTGAGGGCTTTCATTGTCGTCAAAGCATTGCCAGGCGGTTTCATGAGTCGCCACCAGCTTGAACCAATAGCGCTATTATATTTTCCATCATGCTCTTATCATACAACATCTTGCCATATATTTTCAAGCATAATGGGAGATCATTTATGGGTTATCGATCTATTGTTTGGCACTCATCTGACCTGCAACTTTACCGTCTTAACTCGACATTCACAGCGCCCTGCGATGCCAGCCGCCTGGGATTTGGCTTTCCGACAAGTTCCGGCAATTGGCGCGTCTGCCCCATGCCAATCGTGGTGTGATGTCCCACACCGGCGTAGAATGCGAACTTTGCCAGCGACTGCATCACCGCTGCCGCGCCGTCGGTATAAGCGCGCCAGCGAGCGTCGAGCAGGCGCGCGGGCGGCAAACGGAATCCGACCGCGCCGGTAAAACCGGTCGCCTGGCCGCGCGTCCCTTCGGCAAAACTCCAATAGACGGTGTTGACCGCGGTCATCTCGTCGACGAAAATGCAGGCCTCGGCAAACTGCGGCCAGAGTTCCTGGATTTGCATGGCCGGCGGGCAAAAGGCGTTCCAGCGGGCCCACAGGCTGCGGAAGATTTGCCCCGGCAGCGGCAGGCTGACGTCCAGCCCGTTGGTGCGGAAAGCGGTCGGGCTGGCGAACTCCAGGCGGACGTCCCGCGCCGGGGCGGTCAGGGCCGCATCCTGGGCGATCTCGGTGAACGAGGCGCAGTCCGCCCAGGGATGTTCTGCCCGGTGGCGGGCCACGCCGTCCAACCGGAAATTCATCTTGTAGAGCGTCAGGCGTTCGGGCAGGCGCGGTAGGATGTGCTTCTCCAGGATTTCGGACAGGTCATCGCTCAACGCTGTCATGCGCAGCCAACATTCCTGGCCCGGTTTGAGCCAACTGCCGGCGGCCAGAGGCCGTCCGCGCTCGTCGAGCAAGGTCGAGACCGTGTAGGGCTTTGGGCCGTCGCTATCGTGGAGTTGCCACGCCAGGGCCAGGTTGGCGCAGGTCACCTGGCGCAGAAACCAGGCCTGCGCCGGGCGTCCCAGCGCGCCCAGGATCGGGTAGGAGCTTTCGGCGGTGAGGGAGAGGAGGGTGGAGGTGAGCATGGGTTATTCCGTCCGATGTTGAAAGTAGGCTTCAATAAGTGTGGGCTGGGGCACCGCACCGGGTTTTACCTCCCCATTAGTATCCCGGACCGTTTGTGTATATTCCATCAGGACCTGATTTGCAAATCCGGCCAACACCATTCCGGCGGTCATTACTTTCGTCCCACCGGTAATGTCTAGCATGATTCTAGGCGGACGAGGGTCAAGTGTTAGAAGCTCTTTGTTGATAATCCTGTCAATCAGGCCAAATGTTGACTTCAAATCGGTTTCGTCGACCAGATAATCCTTACCGGCATAAATCCTGGCGACTTTTCCCTCGAACGTCTTCTCAAGTTCCGAAGCTATGCCCAGAGAAGCTTGTGTGGCGATTAACCAACAGTTGTGCAACTCAGGAAGGTGATAGTTGATGATATCTTCCGAGGCGGCTTTATGAGGAGATACCAACAGGATCAAGGCAAACTGTTTTTTGGGTTTTCGTTCGTCTGAAATTCTCACATAGATCGGCCTGGGCCGCATGATGAACAGTCTTATCACTATGATCGCAACCGAAAGGACGATTGCGGCACCCGCTACCCAAATGCTGCCCCAGGCGAATATAACATCGGCGCTCAGCGTTAGGGTCAACGTCCCCAGAATGAACAGCGGAATGGATCGATCAGGGTAAAAGAAAGGTAAAAGGATACTGTACAGTTTGTTCATTGAACACACATCTCCCGGTTGTTGGATAGGGTGGTCATTCTACCGGCTCACAGTCGATCAGGAATCCATCATCTTCGTTCCCATCGACGCCAATCACGCGCAGGAGCACTCGCTCGTCCTTCGTGAAACGGCGCAATGGATGTCCACCTGCTGATACGTAAGCAAAGGCAATGTCCCGATCGATCTTATCAAGTAGGAAGATGGTCTCACCCTTATCAGATACTGTGTCTTCGGACGTACCCCAGATGACATCGTCCGGCGCTAATTCCCCCGGGGCTTTGTCCACGGCTTCGGGCCGCGCTTCCTTCGGTTGGTGTTTTTTCGGCGCTGGCGGCGGCGTGGGCTTTTTCCGCGTTGATGCTGCCTGGATTGCCGTAGATATTTTTGATGAAAACTGCTGTTGTTGCGGTCGTGGCTGGGCCTGATCTTTCTTCTTTGGACGAGGTGCGTTCATCGGCAGCGCGGCAAACCATGGGTTGTCCATGACTTTTGTTGCAGATGGTAATACTGGACGTTTGGAACTTTCCAAGCCCGGATGAATAGGTTCGTAACCTGTAAACTGCTTCAAGGTCATATAACGGGTTTTTTCCTCGGCAGGCCGCCCATCCCAAGAGAGTAACGCCAGCAGTTCCTTGATCCGCGGCAACTCGGCAACGCTTGCGACCTTCTTGCCCGGGTTGACGTCAGGATTGGCAAGAATGAACTGTTCGAAAGCGCTCCTGGCTTCTGCCAGTTTGGCTTGTTTCGATTCATCCGATAAAGTCCAAGCTGGGCTCTCTAAGAATCCACCATAGCGCTGTGCGCGGTCATCCAGAGCGACATCAAAATCCAGGGCAATGGAGCCAAAACCATAGGCTTTGCCCATTCCCAGCTTCAGGCGGTATTTCGAGTCGGCGGCTCTTTCGAGCACCCAGAGCAGCGCCCCAAGTTCTTGGGGGCGCAGGTTCTCGAAATAAATCTCGAAAGTAAAGGTTTGGCCTGTTTTTACCGGCTTAAATTGGTTGGTTTTGTCCTGGACGCGAGTCTCCAGATCAAGCTTTGGCGCACGCGCCAACCGCTGCTTGAAGTCGGCTTCCGCGCCAACGTGCCAATAGAATTTGTGCCCGCGCAAGGCTGTCTCAGTGTTCGGGTCGCTGTCGTAATTTTTTAACAAATCGGGGTCATCAGGATCAGGTTGGCTCAAATAGTGCTGGATGGTGGTAGGCTTTGGGCCGGACATGGCCTGATCGGACAAAGTAATTGGGTCAAGGGTCGCGGTCTTGGGGTTGCCTTTTAGGATGGCATCTGTAATAAAAATCCTGCCTGCCACAGCAGGACGCTCGCTTTTCTTCTGATCCACGAACCCAAAGAGCGCTTCAGCCAGATCGAGGCCCTGCGCCGATTTCAAATGGTTGGGCAACATCTCGGCAGGGGACTTTTGGTAAGGCAGACGGAACATGCCGGTGTGCCCAAACGCCAGGCGCTGTGTCCCGGCTTCGTCCATCCAGGTGGTATAGAAACACGGGATTGGCTCACGGTTTTCTGTCGATGGCAGGACCGACATTTTTTGCTTTTTCACATCCTGGGTGAAACCGCCGGTGCGTTCTTTATACAAGTCGATATCCTCGTCACTGACCTCTATTCGCAAGCTGTCATCTGGGTTGGGTGGGCCGATGATCCAGTGGCGATGTTTGCCTCGGCCTCCTTTGGGAGATGGAACCCAGCCACCTGCCACCAGCCAACCCTGTGCCCACTCATCTCCAGATGGAGCATCCTCCCAGAAGACAATCTCGGTCACTTCGGCAAAGAACGTAGGCGACTCCGGCAAATGGGAGGTCGGCTTGGCAGGTTTGAACCATACCTTCTCCCGACGCCAGCGATAGCCTTTATTGGATCTCCATTTACCGTTATCCTTTTGTGTAGCCATGTTCTTTATTTCCAGGTTGGGAATGGCTTTCAATACAATTTCTTCTTCGACACGGTAATGTTGTGTGCCCAGCAACTCCAAAGCCGGGCGAATAAAGTAATCGCCGCTGGGGTCCAGTTCCATGTAACCAGCATTGGAAAGCGTGTACCAGCCTTGCTGTCCGGCATCGCCACCCGACATGCGTTTGCCATAGGCTATGCCTATGCTCGAAACATCCACCGTGCGAAAGAACAAGGGTTGCTTGGTGACCGGTGCAATACGGGAATACGAAACAACCTCCACCAGGTTACGCAACATCCCACGTAAGCTGCTGCCGGGAATCAGGAGTGTTTCTTTTGTTTCGCCGTAAAACGGGTCGCTGGGAATAATGGGGTCAGGTTCGCCATCCTTATTCTTGTGATTGTATTCCTCCCAGGTACGCGCCGCGCGCACGTACAACGGAGAGGCTGTCGTCAGGGTGCAGGCCAGTTTGCCGGTCAGCAGTGCCGGGTCGTAGCGGTCATGGTCAGGCGGGGCATCTACGGTCAGGATCGCTTCGGGCAACGGGACGAAGTTATATGGCGCAACAGCGACCCGGTTCTTGTAAGAAGGGTTTTTGTGTTGGGTATTCATGCTGATTCTCCATTTTCCAGGTCCACCAGGCGGCTGAGTTTGACATAGACGGCTCCGGCAGGGTCGTAATCGAGGTAGTGGCGCACAACCAGCCTGGCTTTGCGGCGGCCCGTGAAGGTAAGCGGGGGCGCATGGCGGATGCCCAGATCAGACTCGCGTGCGATCTGGAAGCCGTCTCGCACTTCTTCATCGCTTTCCGTGCCCCACAGGATGAACTTTTCGTCAAAGCAATCCCCGGTTTCACCGACACCGTCGGTAATGATGCGCGCCTTCCATTTGTCGTTCTCGCCGCGCCAGGCAAACCACTCGCCACCCGCACCAAACAGGCGTAGCTCGCGTAAGGTCTCTTTCCTGAACGCAGGGGAAACTTCTGAGAAAGCCTGCGAGGACAGCTTGAGCGCCTTGTCTTCAACAATCCCCCAAATGACGCCATCGTCGGCGTGTGCCAACAGGTATTTGTATTGGCCGCTGGCAGCTTGTTTTTTCGTCTCGTCAACCGGGTCTGGAATGATCTGGGGTTTCCCAAGCGTATATGCCTGGTTCTCGATCATTTTTCTTAGGCTCATTTTGCACCTCCCACGCTTTTGGCATAAGTGTCCAGATTTTTTTTGTTGTCTGTAATCTGGCTCGTGACCTGCATTTTGCCGTCCACACCTGGTGTGATATGCCATTCTTCGGGCTTCTCCTGCTCTGGTTGGTGTAGATACAAATCCATCTTCTGGCCCTCGAGCCGCCCGCGCCCGGTGCTGGATTCACCGCCCAGGGGCAGGTCGCCGTACCACAGGTCCTTCAAGACGTGCAAAAGCAGGCCAATCTGATTATCTTCAGGGTTGCGCAGCTCAAGCGAAAGCGTCAGCTTGCTTTTGCTCCCCCCAACCAGAGGCTGTTGCTCGAACAAAGCGCCGGGGAACGTGCCACCGGTAAAGCGGTCGATGCGGATGCGGGTCTGTACCAGGTCATCGCGCCCATCCACCTCCCGTTCGCGGACGACCAACCGACTGGCAAAAGGCTGATCTTCTTCGGCCCGTTCGGACTGCTTCTTGATCTCGTCGGGGCCAAACACGTCACAGACCAACTTTTTGGCTCTTTCGGAGTCCGGGATCACAGTGTTGGCGATGCGCAAGGCACGCGCGCGCATGGCTCCGGCCAGGCTCGTCCCCGAGAGGATGGGTTTTTCGTCCGTGCCACGCCTGGAACGCAAATGAACCATATCCGGTGCATCGGCTTTGCCGCTGCCGGAGCGGATCAACAGCGAGGTCTTTACCCGAAATTCGGCCTCGACATGGAAACGCTTGCGCCGATCGGTGAGAGGCCTGTCGAAACCAAGCTGGTGAGCAATCGTCCCCTTGTCTGCCTGCTTTCCAGGTTGGCTTTTGATCCAGGCAACGAGCTGGACCGGGTCTTTCAGGTCGTAGGTTTGCACCTGCCACTTGTCCACGCAGCATTCGCCAAAACCGCGCCGTTTGCGTGCGCCCAGGCCAATCTCAGCTTTTTCAAGCCCGGAAAGCGCGATGGCCAGCCCTTCTTTGAGTTCCATTTGAAGTGTCGGGTTCTCTGGCAGGTCGAGCTCGAGCATAAAGGGAAAACTTGTGCCAGCTTCCAGTAGTTCCATGTCGTAGAGCTGACCACCTTTTTCCTCGTCGCTTTCTTCATCGGTAGCCATCTCCACGATGCGGGTAGCCGGATTGATCTTGACGCCGGGGCGGAACTCGGTGGTGGTCGTTTCGGCGTAGGCATCGTCAATCATCAAGTAACTTTCAAGGCTGCGGCGCTCATTTTCGGGGATCGTTTCACCTTCCAGCACGTCGCCGAAAAGTTTTTGGGGCAACGACGAGCCGTCTTCTGGCTCCTTTTTTTCGAAGCCCTCGACCCGCTCACGCAGATAGGCACGCAGCGCTCCGGCGATGGATGTGCCAGGCAACAATGCCGCGCCATCTTGCGGGTCGCGCAGCAAGGGCATGTTGGTCACCGCGTCGCCTTCGCCGCTGCCGAAGCGCGCCGGGCTGAGCAGGGTCAACGTCCCTTTGACGACAATGCGTTGCGCAATCTTACGATTTTCATTCCAACGAGCACTCATGGATCAGCCCTCCTTCCGGTTTTGTTTCATGGCCTGGTCCACTACGGTTTCCATCAGGCGCAGGGTATATTTGACTTTTAGGCCGCCAGAGAGATCGGCGCGCCGCCCGGCGACTGCCGGGAATTGCTCGGCGCTGTTCATGCCAAGCTGTTCCAACCCGTCTTGTTTGTTGATACGTTCATCCAGCCACAAACGGAAACGAGTGGATTGTCCGGGTTCGATGAGGCGGGTTTTGCGCCATTGTTCCTGCGCGTCCTTCTTCAAGTCTTTGAAAAAGTTATTCACGTCGCTTAGATCGGTGGCTTTCCGGTCAATAGCGTGGCGCAGCACCAGCCGCAGCCTGGAAAGTTGGTGGTTATTAAGATTGCCCTTGATCGAGAAACGTAAGGTCTTCGCCACGAGTTTATTTTCGAGATCATGCGTTAAAAGCCGTTCAGCCATGCGCTGCGCAAGTTCCTGGCTGGACGAACTGAGTTGAACCGATCCTGACTCAGGGTTCGCTTGACTGGCCTTTGTGAGTTGGATAGTTGGTTTATCAAGCCAGTTGACAGCAATCCGTCCGAAACCGTCCACACGTCGTTCACCGATGCCGGTCTTGACCAAGTCTGCCAGTTCGCCTGCGGAAAGCTCTTCCGCTTTATAGACAAAGACGCTGCCCATTCCCAGCGCCGGGAACTGGGCCAGTGGCAGACCCCATTTGCGATTGAAGCCACCCACTTCGGCGGAGCGGACAAAGGCATTGTTGCATTTTACGTTTTTGCCCAGCCATGCCGAAAGATAAGTGTCCAGGTTATGGGTCGGCTGGCCATGCTCATCGCGCAGCAGCGCATCGCTCAACAACGTGATGGTTGTCATTGGCGGGTTCTTGGGTTCGGTTTCACGCCACTTTGCATCCGTTTCGATTTTCTCGATAACGGCCCGACCGTATTTTGCAGAGCGTGAGCGCCCCAGGTGAAGCGTCTTATCTTGCAACAATTCTTCGACGGATTGCAAAGCCGCGGCGTCTTCGCTGACAATGACGGCGACGAAGCGCTGTCCACTCGCCAGGGCCTGGTATTGGAAGACTGTGCTTTCTCCACGTTGGACGACGCCGCGATTCTGGTTGCCAATGTGGATGGATAAAGCTTCCTTAGGGGCAAGCAAATTCCCGCTCTGGTCCGAAGTTTGCCCCCAGAATGGCTTCCTGATACCAGTCTCTTTAGTTTCATCAAATTTGATCGCAAAATCGCTGGCTTGCATGTTGTCCGGGTCTGCGCCTTTGCTGGTCCGCCAACTGGTTGGGGTGGGTAGGGAACGCGCTCCATTTGCGTCTTGCAAGTAAGCATTCAGAAATCGCACCTGGCTGGAAAAGAAAAGCTTTTTGGCCTTTTCGTCGTCAAGCAGATCGCCAGCGTTGGTTTTGTAGCGGGAAACCAGCAACCCGCGCAGCATGGCACCGGGGATATAGGCAAGCGAACGGCTGCTGTTCTCGTCGCCGTTGCCCAAACTGGTGACGAGTAGCGGGCTTTCCAGGCGGATGGTAATAATCAAAGCGTTCATTGTTTGGTCACCTCCGCTTCAAAGTATTTAAACCATTTGCTAGCTTGATCTTCGCCAGCTTCTTTTTTCGCTTGCACAAATTCTGCAGGGGATAACGGTCTGCAGGTCAGTTTGACGGAAATTTTGCCTTTGCCACGGTTGCGGCTGAGGCCTGCCCGGCGCAGCGACAGGACACAGGCAGCCAGCAGGGCCTTTTCGTCTTCACCAGGATCGCCGTCGAAACTCAACGGCGCGTAAAGTGTCAAGCCACGCAACAAGACGCGCACGGCGCGCAACGTTTCATCCTCGGGCGCGCCCTTTTCGTTCATGGCCGTCTGGCGACGAATATCGGTCAGACTATCAAGGATTTTGTCGGGAGGCGTGACGAAATCAGCCTGGAGCGCGGCGACCAGGTCCGGGGCGACGGTAGCGTCGGCAATAAAGACGCCAGTCACATCGTCCAACATTTCGCCGCGTCTTCCAAACAAGCGGACAGCAACCCTTTCCCAGTTTTTGCGTTGGTCATCGTTTAGCGCGTACAGAATTTCGCTGCATTCGTTCACCAACAGCCCTTTGATGGCGCGCCCGCTTAAGGTAGGCAGGCCGCATTCGTCATGCTGGATTTCGGTGTCCAGCAGACCGGAAACCCCGGCACCCATGCCGAAGGCCGTATCGCTCAACAATTCAATTTCCAGGGTGTAATCACTCATGATCAAGCCTCGTTGGGATAAATAAACAGGTCGTCGGCTTCGAGTGCGTCGAAATAAAGACAGCGCGCTCCAAGCCAGCCACTTTGTCGCACGTCCTCATCCTGGAGCGTGGGGATTGGCGGAAGCTTTTCATGCAATTGGGTAAATTGGCGAGTAACGTCTGGGCTCTTGCGCAGTGCCATGCGCAAGTCTTTCAACTTGTTGCGTCGCGTGCTCCACGTTTTGTCACGAAAAGCCTCGATCTGTTCAGTGAAAGCCTGCCAAGTGCGCCATTGTTCGACGTTTCCTACGGCTTCTGCCCAATTCATCGCCAGCGGGCGCAAAAGCAAATTCCCATCCTGATATTCGCGGCGCTTGATCTCGCCCCAGTCAAGCGTCAGCCCGGAAGAGGCGAGATGCCAGTTGATCACCGAGACGCGACTATCCCCATCCCAGGCGCGTGCCTGTTTTTTGGCATCCTTGCACAATTCTTCGGCCAGGGCGTAGGCGCGTGCAAAGGGGTAATGGGTGTGGACAATCGCTACACCTGCACAGGCGTAAGCTTTTTCTTCATCGGGCAGGGTTTGCGCTGAAAAGCTCTCCAGCAGTTTGGCCGCCAGCGCCAGTCCCAGGCGACCATCGCAAACGATGGTGACATCGTCGCCGCCGAAAACGAGTGGGCGCAGCGGCAGGTAGTGGTTGGTTAACTTGATTGTCATGCTTTTGTCGTGGCAGTCTACGATGGTCTGCTCCTGGTCGTGGATCACCCGCGCAAGCCACTGTGAGACAGATTGCATGGCGTTCAAGCCAACAACATTGACGCTTTCCGAGAATTTACGCATACACCGGATCATTTCCCGGTTGTCTTCGTGCTCGGTATAGCGCTGGATGCGCTTGCCCATGCTATTGCCGTCGGCGTGGATGACAGCCAGCGTGCTGGCGTGGCCATGTTTGCTGCCCAGGTCGTCAAAATCGGACGGGTATTCAAAGCCGTCAATAGGCAGGAGCCTGTTTAGACGCTCTTTGGCAGCCACGACAGTTGGACCGCTCTGCTTGGCATAAGCCTGCGCCGAGAGCAGGGTTCCCCGCCCGTCTTCCATCTCTTCTGCAACGGCAGGCAAGCCGGTGTAGGCGCACTCGGCGGTAACGGCTAGGCCAAGCAGCGGCTGCGCGATCAGGTGGCCTTCCTTTTGGGTGGGCATGGCTTTTTGCTGCATCTTTTGCCAGGCATTGAGCAGGGCTTTCGGCTGGCTTAGGTCGATATCCGGCACATAGGCGACCGCCGCTTCAAGACCTGGAGCGCGTTCGAGCAAACTGCGGGTAAAGGCGCGCGCAAAGCGCCTGGAGGGAGGGTCATCGCCACCATCCGGGAACAGGATGGCGGCGTTGCCGCCCCCCAGGAAGATCACCTCGGCGTCCAGTTCGCCGCGTTCGATGGCGTGTGTGTCGTCGAGTGTGTAGTCAGTCTTGATATTGTGGCGCCCTTCCAGGGCTTGCTCAATCCAGTCGTGTGTAGCCTGTTCCACCAATGCCGATGCTCCCAGATTTTGTTTGAGTTCATTGGCGTTGAACAGGTACGACTGGACGCGCCGTACATCGACCAATGTCAGCGTATATTGGGTCATGCAACCTCCTCAGTTAATGTTTGAGCCTCGTCGAGGCTATAAGAGATAAATTGGGTAGACCGTTCGTAATGGCTACAAATACTATATAAACTTTCCATTCATCTCACAATAGACAGATGTACTGACTTTCCAAAAAGGGGCAAAATCGGCAGTACAATCCCGCCCACAACGTCTCTGGACACGTGGGGACAAACAGCGTATGCCCCCCATTCTGCATGGCAATTGGCAAAAGCACATCCTGACCCCCACGGATCTTTTTCCCCATTCATCAGGGTTTCATTGCTGGCCCGGCATGCTAGACTTGCTTCAAGCCCTCCAGGAATGGGCCAAAGCGCTCACGCAGGAAGCGCACGTCGATGCGCACTTCTTCCTCGAGCCCCCACAACTTGCTGCATTCCTGCACAATGGCGTCGCGGTGACTGTCCACCGTCGTGACCGCAATACTGAGCTGGCCGGCTGCCTCGGAGCGCGAACAGCCCTGGGCAAAACACGTCAACACCTCACGCTGGCGCGCCGTCAACGCATCCCAAACCTGAGCGCAACGCGCTCGTTCGGTATGGTCCAGCCAATAGTGACGCGCCTCGCCCATCTGCTGCGGCGACTGTCCCAACAACGGCGCCAGCCCGGGGAAATAGGAGACCCACGGCACGAACGGCACCTGGATCAAACCGACTTCCATCCCCTTGGGAGCGTGCATCAAAGCCCCGTCGTGCGCCTGCTCGGCCAGCGCACTCGGCGTGTAAATGTGCCAGATGGAATCAAAAGGCGTCAGGTACTGCATGGCCGCCGAAAGCATCAGGAAGCCCATCACCCGTCGCCCACCACTCAAGCCGATGTGCAGGCGTTCTCCCCGAGCTTTGTGTTCGGCCAGCAGGTGCTGGATTTCCCGGCGCGCGATCTCGACCTCGTGACTGCTGCGGATGTCGTCGAGTTCGTCCATCCCGCGATGGATGGGCGCACCGCGCAGGTGACATTCCCGCCCGCGGTAGCGGTCGGCCACGAATTCGCCCGCCAATTTGCGGAAAGTCGATTGGTAGCGCGGGCTGGACGCCAGGTAGACCACAATCACCTGGTCGATGTGCTCGCCGCGCGCCAGCAGCAAATCCAGCAAAAAGGTGACGACCTGGGGTTGGCCACCCAATAATGCGATCAATACCGACGATGTTTCGTTCATTTTCAAATCCTATCCCTTTCGATCCTGGTGGTGTAACGATGCAAACAAATCCTTTTCCTGCCATCCTGCTTGCCGGCCCGCCACATAGCGGCAAGTCGGTGCTCTCCTACCTGCTCACCGAGCATCTGCGCCAAATGCACGTGCCCCATTACCTGTTGCGGGCTGTCCCGGACGGCGAGGGTGACTGGTTCCTCACCGGCCAATCGGAGAGCGTACGCCTGCTGCGCATGCGGAACAAACGCGGTTTCTCTTCCACTTTCGTGGTCCATATGCGCCGGGCAATTGAGTCGCGCCCGGTGCCGCTGCTGGTGGACATCGGCGGCAAGCCCCAAGGCGACCAGTTCGACCTGATTGCGGCCTGCACACATTCCATTCTGCTCTACCACGAACAGGACGACCGCGCCGAATGGCGTGGACACTTGGCCCGAGCCGGACTGCAACCCCTGGCCGAACTGCGCACGGAATTGAACGCGACCGATCATCTCCTGGAGAGCCGTCCCGTGCTGGAAGGTGTCATCAGCGGACTGCAGCGCGAGACACAACAACGTCATGTGGGGGCCACTTTTGGCGCTTTGCTGGACCGGGTGGAAGGAGTCTTCCACTTCGAAGAGGCCGAATTGGAACGCATTCACCTGCCCGAGGCGCCTTTGCCCGTGCTGGTCGAGCGGAAACTGGCCGCCAAAGTGGGCCTGCCCACCGAAAACAAGGTTTTCTGGTATCCCGAAAACCTGTCCCAACTCGCCAGCCAGGTAACGGCCGGACAACCCCACGCACTCTACGGGCGTGGCCCGGTCTGGCTGGCAGCCATGTTGGCGGCGCATGCTCTGCCCGCCGACTTCGCACTGTTCGACATCCGCTACGGCTGGCTGGATGTCCCGCCGGTCGAGACGGGTGGCAACCCCAACCTGGATGTAAACTATTCGTCCGGCCCAAAGGGACACTGGGCAACTTTCTCTCTGCCGGCTCAGGCCGTCCTGGAGCCGGGTCCGCTCTCGATCGCAGTGCCGCCTTCCAAGGATGGGCTGGTCGTGAGTGGTGAGCTTCCACGCTGGGCTTTTGCCGCGCTAGCGCGCTTCTTCGCCGGCAGTCAGCCCTGGGTGGCGGTGGACGACCCAGCCAAGGAACGTGCCGTGGTCGTCTTCAGCCGCACAGCTTTGCAACCGATCGGCAGCCGGCTGCCGCGCAGACAAACTTGAGTACAAATATTGTATACCTGACACAGTAGAGCACGCAAAAAGTCGCTTCAATCGGGTCCTGGCCAACGCCGGGGCCTTTGTTTTTCTCTCCCACATCCCCAAAATCCTGACATACCAGCATAAAGACCCCTACTGCTCCGGATGAATCCGCCTCCTCGCCTGATTAAGATGAAATCAGTTCAAAGTTTCAGTGAAAGGAGGTGAGGCCATGCGCTAGCAGTGTCATTCAGCCCTTGTTCGAAAGTGCTGTCCGTCAAAATTCAGTAAAGGAGAAATTCACGATGTCGACCATGAAAGCATTTTATCAATCGCTTGCCGCTGTCCCTGAGACCCACGACCCCTACCTGGGTGCCCTGGCAGAACTCACGAAAGCCGACGCTGCCCAGATCAAGAACCTGACCAGCAGCTACGACTGGCAAAACTGGAGCGCACCCAACGCCGAACCGGCGAAGGCCGCTTAAAAGTATAGCACCAACGGGCCGGGGAGCGCCTTCCCCGGCCACTCTTGGAGGTCCAATGAATCTCTATCAATCGACCGTTGACTACCTGATGACCCTTCCCATTCTGCAGTCCTGGCCCGAATTTCGAGCCATTCTCGTCCGCATGGCCGAGATCGAACCCAGGGACTGGCAACTGCCCCTGAAAGCGTGCGAGGCGGTCGGCGGCTCTGCCGAACAGGCTTTGCCCGCCGTGGCTGCCATCGCCTGCGCCCAGATCGGGATCATCCTGATCGACGACCTGCTGGACGACGACCCGCGTGGGGAATACCGTCAGGTCGGGCCGGCACTGGCGGCCAATTTTGCCTCTTCGTTCCAGGCTGCCGCGCTGGAAGCCTTGTTCCCTGGCCCGTCGCAGCCGACCACCCGTCTGTCGGCGTTGCACAGCTTGAACCGGATGATCCTGACCCTGTCTTTCGGCCAATATCTGGATGTCCGGACGCCAGCGGACGAAGTCGATTACTGGCAGATCGTCCAGACTAAAAGTGGGCCGTTCTTCGGCGCCGCCTTCCGCCTGGGCGCCCTGCTCGGTGGCGCTCCGGAAAACGTCGCCGGTGGGCTGGAACGCTTTGGACAACTGTACGGCGAGATGATCCAAATCCATGACGACCTGAACGACACGATGGCTGTGCCGGCGAATGCCGACTGGGTCCAGAAGCGCTCGCCGTTGCCGATCCTTTTTGCCCGGCTGGTGGATCATCCCGCTCGCCCGAAATTTATCGAACTGTACCAGGACATTTCCCAGCCGGGGGCATTGCAGGAGGCTCAGAATATCCTGATCCACTGCGGTGCGATCAGCTATTGCGTCAACCAGTTGATCCGCAGGCACCAGGTCATGCAGGAGACCCTGAACGTTATTTCCCTTGTCCATCGCAGTGCGGTCGCGGAACTTTCGGAAGGCGTGATCGCGCCGGTCTGGAAGTTGTTCGAGGGCTTGGGTGATGCCGGCGCTACACCGGCGAGGCGGGTGGTTCGGACGTGATCAGGCCCAGCCGACGCGCTTTGGCGATGGCCGCCGTCCGTGTGCGCACCCCCAGTTTCAGGTATGCGCCCGACAACAGGTTGCGGGCAGTGGAGTTGGCGACCGACATCCGCTGCGCCAGCTCTGCCGTGGAGTCGTCCGGGTAAGCCAGCGACAACGAGAGCACTTCCAACTGTCGCTGGCTCAAGTTTTCAGCATCATCGCCATGTCTCTTCTTGAGCCGTTGTTCGGCTTTCTCACTGAGCTGCACGCCGCCTTCGGCCACCCGCTGCACCACCTGCCCCAAATTCTCGATGTTGACCCGGTCGTCCTTCAGCAGGTAGCCGCTGGCGCCGGCTTCCATCACCGCCCGGATCAAGCCGCGCTCGTCCAGCATGGAGATGGCCAACACGTTCAGGTCGGGGTAGCGCTGCAGCAGCCGGGGGATCAGGTGCAGGATCGGGTAGGGGTTGAAGTTATCCGGGGAGGTCGGCACGTTCACATCGATCAACAACACGTCGGCGGGGTGCGCTGCCAGGGCGGGTTCCAACTCTTCGCCGTAGGCGAGAGTTGCCACGATCTCGATCTGGGGGAAGCGCTTCAAACGGTAGCAGTAGCCATCCACGATGCTCTGATGGTCGTCCAGGATGGCCACCCGTATCTTTCGTTGCATAGTCTCTCTCCCACGTTATGTTTCTATTCCGCTTGCGGTTTCGTCTCTTCGATTGTACGGCTTCCACTTGTCCCACTGCAATAGGCAGATGTCCTGTTTTTCTTAAAGATTTAAACGGACCAGCCAACATCCGCCGATAGGGTGGGCATTGGTTGGTAGGGCCACGCGTCCCGCTCAAGTTTCCAGTGCTGCGGCGAAAACCTATCAAAACGCTTCGGAGTCGGAGCGCAAAAAGATGGAGCTTTTGCTCAGCTTGCGCTTGCTGGAAGTCTCGCGCGTCCGCAACACAGACGGAAGTAGCAAGGCCACACAAAAGGATCACGCTCCCGATTGAGATGGATGAGTATCGAGAAATAGTGAAAGACCGTCAAGCCTATCGTGCATGGCTGGACGGAATGATCATGCGGTATCCTGAATTGTTTCCAGATGCAATAGGGGATGGATACAACCTGCATGATGAACGTTCCTCTACCAAATTAGAAGATGTGCAACTGCGGCGCATATGCCTGAAGAGACGCGATGGTGCAGGGAAGAAGCAAGTATTCACGATTGCGCCGAGTGGGATGATGCCATATTTTGTTGGCTGGACGGATGAAGTCGAAAAAATTCTAATTCTGCTGAATTTGTGGTTAACGGGGGATGCCGGACAAGGAAGTAGAAATCATCAGATTGTGGAGCCAATTGGCATGGTAAGTAAAGCCGTTGAGCTTGTGAGCAGGTGAAGAAAAAACTTGCTTGTCTCTGATTCGAGGGCAATAAGGGCCGAAGTTATGCATCAAAGCCCAAGCCTGTATGGAACGCTCGGCAGAAGCCCAATGTCCATGGAAAAAGCGTGAGCTGAACAACCAACGATCCATCAGGTTCATGTGTCGGTCAAGCATATTAATGGTGCGATGAGCGAGTGGATGATCGTAGGCCAGGGCAAAGCGGTCTACCTTTGAGTAGAGCTTTCGCACTGCATCCAAGACATAGCCTGTCGTGTTGGTTTCAGCCCAGACTAGCAGCTTGTCGGAGAACTCTTTTTCGTACCAAAGCTGCCCCATTTTAGACCCAAAAGTGAGTGAATTTTGCTCTCTTTGCCCCACAAAGGGCCTAAAAACAGGGGGAAAATCGGGATGCGAGT
>JBJKRF010000103.1:0-37463 GCA_046704785.1 Anaerolineales bacterium
CAGCAATTCCAAATTTGGAACCAGTGAATTTAACGCAAAGCCGCCAAGACGCCAAGTTTTTTCGACTTTTCCCCATAAAATCGACGGAAAGGCCGATTAGCCTCACAACGGAGCAAATTTCTTAAGAATCTTTGCGGCTTTGCGACTTGGCGTTAAAGTTTTGGCTTTTTTATCGGGAATTTTATTTTCAAATTTGGAATTACTGCTTCGTTTCATCACTACTACGGGAAATCCTGGCGAACCGTTAAGACTTTGACAACCTGCTCGAAAAGCTGATTTCAGGGAATCCAGTTTACCGTTCCGGCGATGTTGGCGTCGGAACTGACCAGTTGGGTCAGGTCCGAGCCGTCTGGTTTCATGACGAAGATTCCATCTGTGCTCAAGCTGGCAATGAATTTTCCATCCGGCGAAAAGCAGCCGAACAGGGAGAGGGACTGGGTATGGGTCAACTGCTGCGGCGCGCCTCCTGTAGCAGGAACTGACCACCAGTCGGACGGAATGTTGCCGTCCGCTTTCGCTACCGTGACTCCCGTGAGCTTTTCGAACCAATCAGGCGCAGAAGACTGTAAGGGGTCTGGCGCACTGAAAATGATCGTCTGACCATCGGGAGAGAACATGGGGGTGTCGATGATTTGCGGAATGTTGGAACCGGTCAACATCACTTGATGTGCGTCTGTCCCATCGGCCTTTGCCACAAAAAGCTGATTAATTAAAGTCGTTGGGTCAGACATCACGTAGACGAGATGAGACCCGTCTGCCGAGAGCCTTGGCCAATAGGAATGATCGGCGAGTTCTTCCAGCTTGCCGTTTGGATACGCCATCCTCATCACTTCTTGATCCCCCGATTGATATTTGTAGTCTGTGAAGTAGACGTACTTCCCGTCTGGAGACCATTCGGGTTGGTAATATTGATCCTGACTGGTTGCCGGATTGAAAAGAAGCCGGGGCGGTGCCGAGACGTCTACAGGCGTGGTGAAGAGATCGGTTTGTCCGGACGAATTAACGGGAAGACCGACCGATAAAACAAATTGCTTGCTGTCAGACGAAACGACGGCGCTTTCAAGCCAATCTTCCGAGGGGATTTGGAAGAGCGTGGAAAGGTTCCCGTTCGTCAGATCGAGCGAGCGGACATCGGTTGATATCTGGTTGCCTTGCAGGAATCCCGCGATGTAGATCAATTTCCCCGACAATCCCAGCTCGTTCCAAGTGACCGGCAGCGTGGAACGCGGCAGCGTAGATCCCGTGGTGACGTTCAAGGCAAGCGTCGCGCCGGTGGTCGTCGGCGTGGCCGGGGTTGAAATCGAGCCCGTGCCGGTTGCCGTCGGCCCGAGCGGCGTGGCGCTCCCGCCGATGTTCGCCTGCGTTGTTACACCGGCACCGTTGATGGACGAGTTGGTTATCGATGTGGGCCCCGGGCTGGGGGAAATCTCGACGGAACAGCCGTAAAGCGCCAAAATCAAGATGATCTGCCAGCGGAAGAAACGATTCTTAGTCATCACTTTACTTTTAATGGTCATTGGGCAACGATGATAATACGGTTCGGATTGGTCTTATTATGACACATTATGAGGCCTCTGGGAGTCGGTTTCATAATTTACCCCTACCTTGCTGATTTTCAGGAGGGCGCCGGTCATCAGGAAAAAGCTGCAATGTGACTTTCCCAGTATAATGTGAGAGATGACGAGTACGCTTGATCTCACATTGCTCAGCATGTACCGCATCGGCGGCCAGGAATGGCCGCTTTTGCCGGGTCTGTTGGCGCTTGCGCCTCCCCGGCGCACTGCGCGTGGCCGCGACCAGGACCGGCTGGTTATCTACATCACCCTGGCGGGCAATACACTTTTCTCCAGCAGCGAATACAGCCAGATTACCGAAAAAATGGCCGCCACCTTCTACGGCACGGCGGGTTCATTGACTTTCGCGCTCAAATCCACCGGCGAGTGGCTGAACAACTTCCTAGTCGACCGTAACATGAAATCCACGGGCCAGGGACGCTATTCGGTGGGTGTCATGGCGCTGGCAGCATTGCGCGGTGACCTGCTGTACATTGTTCAGTCCGGGCCCACGCACGCCTTTTGGCTGGGGGCAGATGAGACCAGGCACTTGTTCGACCCACAACTGGCCGGCAAAGGCCTGGGCCTGAGCCAGACATCGCACATGTACTTTGCGCAGGTTCAACTCAAACCCGGCGACCGCGTGCTCTTCAGCGCCGGGCTGCCTGGCAACTGGGAGAAATTGCTGGCCGAAGAACGTGGCGCGGCGACCCTGGAAACCACCCGTCGCCGCCTGATGGCGAATAACGACTCGAACGTCAGCGCCGTGCTCATCCGGGCGCAGGAAGGTGACGGCCTCGTCGGGGTTATCAAGCCGTCCAAGGAGTTGCCAACGGAATCGCGCCCGGCGGATTTGCCGCCGCAGGTGGTCTCTCCGCGCCCGCAGCCAGAACCAGCCTCGGCATCTTCTGCAAGCGCACCCCCCGTGAGCGCTCCACCGTCAAACCGGGCTGTACCGGCCTCCCAGCCAGATTCCGGTTCCAAGGTTGAACCGGCTGCCTCTCCGGCCAGGACTCAACCGGCAGAGCGACCACCCGTCCAGCCGCCTCCCGCGCCGCAGGAACCGGCTGCCTCGCCCCCACCGCTCGAAAAAGTCGAGCCGGATTACGCCCCGGAGCCCCAGGTGCTGGTCACGCCCGAACAACGCGAGCAGTTTCAGATGCGCGTCCAAAATACGGCGCGTTTCCTGGCCCAGTCGCTACACACTGCCCGGGCGGCTACCTCCCGTCTGATCGATGGCATTGGCGCTTTTCTGCCGCGCCTGATGCCCGGCGACGAAACCCTGCCGTCGAATGCCAACTCTTCCTGGAAGGCTTTTATCGCGCTGGCGGTTCCGGTCTTGATTGTGGCGGTGGCCGTCATCATCTATTCCCAGTTGGGCGTTACCGAAAAGTACAATACCTATTTCGCCCATGCCGTCGACGAGGCCAAGCAGACCTTGAACGTCAACGACCCTGCCGACCTGCGCCTGCATTGGAAAGCCAGCCTCGACTGGCTGGATAAAGCCGACGATAACAAGGTGACCGACCAGTCGCGTGCATTGCGCCAGCAGGCTCAGAGCGCCCTAGACGACCTCGACCGCACCGTTCGCGTGGACTATAAACCCGCGTTGGATATGCCGCTCAGCGCTTCGGCCAGGGTTACGCACTTGGCCGCCTCAGATACCGACCTGTACATGCTGGAGAGTACGCAGGGCAGCGTCTTGCGCGCCAACCTGACCGGCAACACCTTCTCCGTCGATCCGACCTTCAAGTGCGGCCCCGGCACCTATAACGGTATCAACGTTGGCCCCCTGCTCGATGTCATCGCCCTCTCGCGCACGAATCCCAGCGGAGCGACGTTGATCGGTATCGATGCTGCGGGGAATTTGATCTATTGTGCTGCCGGGCAGGATCCTACCGCCGCGGCGCTTAAACCCCCCGATACCGGTTGGGATCAAATTACGTCCATCGCTTACGACGACAACAATCTTTACGTGCTCGACGCGTCCGCCAACGCCGTGTGGGTCTACTTCGGCACCGTCGATGTTAAGTTTGCCAACAAGCCGCTCTTCTTTTTCGAGTCTCAGGTGCCGACGATGTCTGACGCTATTGGATTGGCGGTCAACGGCGACGACTTGTACCTGCTGCACAGCGATGGCCACTTGACGACCTGTACACTCAGCCGCATCCAAGCCTCGCCCACACGTTGCACCGACCCGGCGACGTACGTGGATACTCGGCCTGGGTACCAGAACGGCGTCACGCTCCCCGACGGCGTTTTCACGCAAGTGACTTTTACCAGCCCGCCCGATCCAGCGGTGGCGTTGCTGGAACCGTATACGCAGGCGATTTTCCGGTTCAGTTCACGGGCGTTGGAATTGCAGAATCAGATTAAGCCGCTGCCCGGAAACCAGAATCCTTTTGCCCGTGATCCGATCACGGCAATGGCGTTCAGCCCCAACAAGGTGCTGTTCGTGTTGGTGAACGGACAGGTGTATTTTGCCATCAACGTTCCGTAACGCTGGTGGCGACCCCAATTTTGTTTTGAAGGAGGCTGGAGATGAGTAATTCATCGAAAGGCTTTTTGAGCATTTTTATCGACTTCCTGAGCGCCCTGTTCGCCGGCAAGAAATCCACTTCTGCTTCGCCGGCCTCGCCTGCGGACTCGTCCACGCCCGAACCGGCGGTGATCGTCTCGCCGCGTGTGCTGGTGGTGGTGTACGACCCGGTGGTAGATGCCAGCACGGGCGAAAAACTCAGCCAGAAGATGAACTGGTATTCGGTCGATTCGCTGACTGCCAACTTCCTGGCAGACATCCAGGAGGTCAGCGATGGCCTGGGCCGCTTCCAACTCGTCGACCGGGTTGACCTCGACGAGTTCCCCGTCAAAGCGGACGGCTTCTGCTATACGCCGCAGAGTTATCTCGGTGTGATGAATAGCGCTGCGACGCATCACGAACCCGATTTGGTGGATTACCAGAAAATTTTGACGGCCCTGAAGATCATGGATCGCGTGGCATCCAACGAGATCGACGAAGTCTGGGCGTTCGGTTTTCCGTACGCGGGTTTCTGGGAATCCACGATGGGCGGCGTCGGGGCGTTTTTCTGCAACAGCGATCCGCTGCCGAATACGTCTAGTTGCCCGCGGCGCTTCGTCATCATGGGGTTCTCCTACGAGCGCGGCCCCGGCGAGATGCTCCACTCGTTCGGCCATCGCTGCGAGTCGATCATGGCGCGGGTCTATGCGCCCATCAGCGCCAATGCAAACATGTGGCAGCAGTTCACCCGTTACGACAAGACCTCCCCCGGCAAAGCGCAGGTGGGTACCGTCCATTTTGCCCCCAACAGCCAGGCCGATTACGATTACGGCAACCAGCGCTTTGTCCCCAGCAATTGCGACGACTGGTATAACTATCCCAACTTCAAGGGGATTACCCGCCAGGTGAACTGCGCGGAATGGGGCAACGGCGACATCCGTTCGATGCACAAGTGGTGGCTGAAACATTTTCCCAAGCGTAGCAGCGAGACGAACGGAATTGCCGATAACTGGTGGCAATACGTGCTCGACCCGAACCGTGTGCAAGTGTAAAGCGATTTAAGGGAGTGGTAAGACTGCCTGACTCTGGCCCGGTGGCTCATTCCGGGCCGGTTTGCGTTTGCTTGTGTACAACAGCCATAGCAACACACCGAAGATGAGCACCGGTAGGGCAAAATTCCAGGCATCGTCGTGGGTCAGGCTCTCCCACCAGAGCGCCAGAAAAGCAATCAGGTCCAGGCTCAACAGGAAAATGGCTGGCGGAATATAAGATTTAAAGCGCCGGATCAACGTGCTCGCAATCCATGTGATCGGAATTGCCAGCAGGATAAAGTCGTACGACCAGAGATACAGGGTCGACATCAACCCCAGGGGGATCATGATGTTGAAAGCTGTCCAGGGGGAAGCCTGCCGATGATGGTAGAGATACAATGCGCCGGCGCCCAGCAGGACGACCATGGCTGCGCCGCTAAGCGCCAACGTGCAGTGCCCGTTCTGACGGCAGACCTCGTCGGCGATGCTCCACACGTTGGGCTGAATCCCCAGCGTACGCGCCAGCAAAGCCTGATCAACGCCCATGAATTTCCGAAACCATAGGGGGCTCATGAGTTCGCCCGTAAGCAACAGCAAAATCCAGCCGCCAAGTGTGCCCCCCAGCGACTTCCAATCGCGGCGGAACAAAGCCCACAGTCCGTACAATCCCAGGATCGGGAATCCCAGGCTGGGCTTGAGCGCCAGCAGCGAAAGCAAGAGCCCTCCCGCCACGGGGTGTTTATGTTCGAAAAGCAGGATCGACCCCGACAGGATCAACAGGAAAAAAGCCCCCAGGGCGCCGTTGTCCAGCGTGACGATGACAGGGCCAAAAAAGAGCAGCGCAATCATCAGCGGCAAGAAGAAACGCTCCTGTGCGATGCCCCCCAGGCGTTTCAAGAAAAGGAAAACGCTCGCAGCCAGGATAACTTGCGAGAGGAGATCCCATAAAATATAAGCTGTGTCGATCGAGAACAATCCCAACGGCGCCAGGAACAGGGAGAGTGGCAGCGGATACGGGAAGATGCGATTCGGAAAGCGTGCGTGGTTTGCGCGATAATGGATGTGATTGCCCACCCATTGTTGTGTGTTGTAGGGGCTCTGGCCCGTCCAGTTCATGCGTCCGGCCAGCCAGAAGGTAAAGAAATTGGAATCGTGATAGTCAATGTGTGCGGCGTTGTGAATTGCTACCAAATAAAACAGACCTCCCAGGCATAAAACCATGATTGCGAGCCACACTATCCGTGGTCGGCTTGTATGTTGGGAAGCATCTTCGTTTTGTTGCACCCCGCAAGTATAACGCTAACATTCTTGCCTGGTAATGAAAGAAGCGTTGCAGATGGTCTCATCGCCTGTTTTCGACCAGACCTGATACAACCCCAAAAGACGGTTTTCTCCGTCGGATTGGAAAGAACGCACCACCCGGAAGCCGCTCTCGGCGGCCAATCGACCCCACTCCTCTGCCGAAAAATGATGCACGTAGCGCAGTCCCTGGCCACCGCTGCGCCAATCGAGCAGATAGTCTCCCGCGTCGACCTGTGTGGCCTTCAGCCCGGCTCGTTCCCAGGGCTGCACGCGCGCTTTGAGTCTTGCGCTGTTCAGGAATTGCCAGCTTGACAGAGCCAGTTGGCCGCCGGGTGCGAGCAGGCGTCGGGCACTGCGCAGAATTGCCAACCGCAGGTCGTGGCCCGGCATGTGGTGAAAGACGGCAAAGGCGAACACCTGGTCGAAGGCGCCCGGCTCCAGTGAATCAGCCCAACCGGTTGTGGACAGGTCTACGGCGCGGAAATTGATGGAAAATCCGCTTGGCTGGCGTCGGGCCTCGTCAAGCAGTGGAAGACTGAAGTCCAGGCCCTGATAGGTTCCACCGAATCCGTTGCGGGCCAGTTCGCGGGCCAGTTCACCGTTCCCACAGCCCAGGTCGAGAATCTGCTCCGTTCCCTTCAACGTTGTGAGAATCTGCCGCACGCCGGGCTGCAAACGCTGACGGGTAGCCGAAAAGGCCGGGCCGAACTCCTGGTAAAAGCGGCGGTTGAGTGCGATCAGCTCTTGTGCGGTGGCTGCGTCCATACGATGGATTATATAATGCCCGCGGTTGAAAATTGCGTTTTCCTTCTCTATAAAAAGTACAGGGCTCATGGATGAAAAGTGCGCGAGGAATGTCACTGTGGAAAGCCGCACTTTGGCGACGAAGCAGTCTCCTTCATCAAAAGGTGAGATTGCTTCATTCGCGAAGAACGCTCGTTCGCAATGACATGCGCACTTTCAATCGATGAGTCAAACGCAATTTCTACCATGATGGGTGTCATTGGAAATGAAAAGGACGCCGTGCAGCGTCCTTGCGAAAGCACTGTTCGTCGAAGCGACGGCTATTTTTTTAGCTTGAGCGGCGGCAGCGGTGGCTTCTTCCCCGATCCATACATCGACCCCTGCCCATAGACCCGCCAGGCGTAGAAGGCCAATCCGATGCCACTCAACAGCAGTATACCGCCGACGATTCCAAGCAGACTGCCGGAGGGCGTGTTCGTCGGGTTCGTGGTGGTGCTCGAACTTTCGGCAGCGGTTTGCGCGCCGAAAGCAACGTACGATTGATCGCCGGGTTTAAGTTCTAGCGTGTAATTGAATTGTGTGGTCGGGTTGTAACCGCTGGGTGCCGCGACGGAAATATTGTAAGTGCCTTCTGGCACGTCGTTGAAACAGATGGGATCGGTTCCGCCTTGAGTTGTCAGCGCATGTGAATACTGACCAGACGTACCGGTCACGCTGACCGCGCCGCCGTTGATGGCATTTTCCGCATCCTGGCGTAAGCCGTCGCCGTTGGTGTCGTCGTACAGTAGCACGCAGATATTGCCCTTGCCGGGTTGCGGCGTCGGCGTAGGCTGTGCGGGTGTATCGGTCGGCGCCGGTCCGCTGGTCGCCGTGCCGCCCGAAGGGCCGCCCACGCCGATCAACAATTGTTGGCCGACGGTCAACGTGCAGTCCGTGTCGAGCCGGTTTAAGGCGCGCAACTGGTCAAGCGGTACACCGGTCAACAGCGAGATGCGAATACAACTATCGCCCTCTTGAACGGTGTAGAGGATACGGCCGTCGGGACCCGGCGTCGGCGTGGCAAATTGCGGCCCTTGCGGGTTTCCCGATGCTTGCGCCGTCAGCGCAACGGACGCCAAAATTACGAATGTCACACCCAGGCTGAAAACGAGAAGGAGGCGTTTCATCATAGTCATGCGGATTATATCATGTCGGTTTTTACGCTGAACTCGGCTTACCCGGTGTTATAGCCTGGCACGATTTATAAGGTTTGCTGTGGGAGCATCCCAAACTCGTTTATAATCCTAGCGCTTTAATCCCATTCAGTGGTTCTTCAGAAATTGCTGTGGTAGAAGGTTGCCCGTTGGGGGTCTTTCCATGCGAAGAGCAAGCCCCGTTTCCCCTTCCACGGAAGATTCAGAGAACCTGTTCAGGAGAAGCCTATGTCGCTTCAAATTATCGTAGGTACACAATGGGGGGATGAAGGAAAAGGTCGCATCGTCGACTGGTTTGCCGCGGATGCCGACCTGGTAGCCCGTTACAACGGCGGGGATAACGCCGGGCATTCCGTCACCGTCGGCTCGCAGTTGTTCAAACTGCACTTTGTTCCCTCTGGCATTATTCACCCGTCCACCGTTGCCATCCTCGGCAACGGCATGGTCATCAACCCCAAATCGTTGCTCGACGAGATCGAGGCGCTGCATGTGGCTGGTGTGAATGTCTCTCCGCAGCGTTTGCATATTTCGCACGCAGCGCACCTCATCACGCCCGCTCACCAGGCGCTCGACAAGGCCCAGGAGTCGCAGCGCGGCAAGGAGAACATTGGGACGACCGGGCGCGGCATTGGTCCGGCCTACACGGATAAAGCCCAGCGTTCCGGCCTGCGGATGGCGGACCTGCGTTCCCCCGACTTTATCGAGCGTTTCGGCGACCACTTGGAAGCCTCCAACCGCACCCTGGCCGCGCTCGGCGCCTCGACGCTGGATATTGCCCCGCTGCTGGATACTTTTAAATCATACGCCCAGGCATTAACCCCTTATATCGTCGATACCGCTGCCGAGGTGGACGTTGCCCTGGCCGCCGGGCGGCGTGTGCTGGCCGAAGGGGCGCAAGGCACACTGCTCGACATTGATCACGGCACATATCCCTTCGTCACCTCATCCTCGACTTTGGCGACAGGCGTCTTCGGCGGCCTGGGCATCGGCGTAACTGCCGCCCGCGACGCGGTCGTCACCGGGGTATGCAAAGCCTTCCAGACGCGCGTCGGCTCCGGGCCGTTCCCGACCGAAGTCTTCGACGAACTGGCCTTGCGACTGCGCGGCACCGGCGCGAATCCCTGGGACGAGTACGGCACGACCACGGGCCGCCCGCGCCGTGTTGGTTGGCTGGATGGCGTCCTGCTGCGTTACGCCGTGCGCATCAACGGCCTGACCGAACTGGTCATCACCAAACTGGATGTGCTCTCCGGGTTCGACTCGCTCAAGATTTGCGTTGCCTATCGTTGCGGCGGCAAGACCTACACCGACCCGCCTTTTGGCGTCACCGACCTGACGCCGTACGAACCGGTCTACGAGGAATTGCCCGGCTGGGCGGAGGATGTCTCTGCCATCCGGCGCTGGGGTGACCTGCCGGTGGCGGCGCGGAGTTACCTCGACGCGCTCAGTCGCCTGACGGGGTTGCCGGTGCGCCTGGTCAGTGTAGGGCCGGAACGCGAGCAAATCGTCGAAATGCCGATGCAGAGTTGATGGAAAAATCGAAGAGAACCGCTAAACGACAAGGGCGTGCAAACGCCCTTGTTTGCTGTGAATAGCAATTCGGTTTATGGCAGAAAGTGATTTAGATCGAAATTCCCACTGTTGAATTCAACAAGCTTGTCCCAATTGATCGCGCCATTCTGATCGCAAAACCGATCGATAAATTGTTTGGTAAATCGGTTGACTACTTTGCTTTTTTCTGTCAAAAAGTGCTCGTTGTGCTCTTTTGCTTTGTATCCAATGGGCTCAATAATGTCTGTATAGAGATTTTGGTTTTCACTGATAAGATACCAAAAGTTTTGTCCGACCACTTTCATATATCCTCTGATATAGCTGGTCTTTGTCTTTCCGTAGCATATCCCTAGAACGGGCTGGACATTTGCTCCTCGCCATGACTGTTTGACGCGTGCTACTGCATCCTTGAGATCTTGTTCCAATTTATCTTGTTGAGAACTGTTCCCCCAGTTTGGACCCGATTTCACAGAAATGATGTAGTGAACGTTATTGTTGATGAATTCCAGATCCACCCCTGGAGCAGCCGATTTATGACCACCACAGGTCATTTCAGCAACGAAAATAGCCAGACCTTCCAGAAAATCTCCAAATAGTTTTTCTTCTGATGAAGAGAGGAAGGCTTCGAGTAGACCGGAAATCAAATCTCCTGCTGTGGTAATATTTTTGGCCTTGAACAGGTAAGGATTCTTGGTTAATAATTTTTCGAGTTTTAACCCCTCCAATGATTTGATACGATGATCGTGAAAATCGACTACATTTTCATTGACGAAATCGCATACCTTGTACAGGTCGAGCGGATTCATTGAGATATTTTCTGCGAAAAAGTTGTAATATCCAACTGATATGTCTCTGCCTTTTCTGCGATGGTCGGCAGACCCATTTGCGTCTCGTCGACTCTCGTCGTGGCAAGCTCAACATATTCAGGGTTGAGTTCGATTCCAACGTAATTCCGCGTTAATTGTATGGCTGCCACAGCAGTCGTACCCGACCCAATAAACGGGTCTAGGACGATGTCCCCTGGTTTCGTAAACAGCTTGATGAACCATTTCGGCAATTCAATCGGAAATACAGCGCTATGATTTTTGTTTGAGCATTCGGTTGCCATGTGAATGACATTATTAGGATAAACCAAATCGCGTCCCAACCAGTTGGAGACATTTTTACCGAATCCACTCCCCACTTTGGATTCGTCTCTTGTTTGATCGGTGGAACTAAGTTTTGACAACCTGTCCCGTGCCCAATCTCCAACTGGAACCATCACGGCTTCCTGGTACATGTTGAATTTTTTGGATTTATTGAATTGTAAAAGTCTTTCCCAGTTATCCCGGAATCGATTGGGCCATTTGCCGGGATAGGAATTTTTCTTATGCCACATGAACTCTTCTGTCCATAACCATCCCTGTTTTCTCATCTCCAGGATGAGTTCGATGACATAAGTGTGTCTTTCTCCATTAACCACTCTTTCTTTGATATTGAGAATGAATGTTCCGGTAGGTTTCAAGACGCGTAAAAATTGTTCTGCCTTGGGCAGGAACCAGTTTACATACTGATCGGGACTCACGCCTCCATAAGTTCTCTTGCGCTGGTCGGCGTAAGGCGGTGATGTAAAAATCAAGTCGATTGAGTTATCGGGAATCTCTTTTAATACATCACTACAATCACCCAATAAAATTTTATTTGTGAAATCCATAGCCACTTCCTCGATAAGTAGAACAATTATTCACACACTGACTATAGCCAACTCTCAACGTAAAGTCAAGGACGAAACAAAATTTGGCTCAACCGTTTTTAACGGGAAACCATTCTTTTAACCACCAAGGACACGACGAGCACGAAGGAAAAAGCGGGCAAAACCTTGAAATTTTCTCCTTCGTGCACCGTTCTGGCCGTCGTGGTTCAGATTTTCCCGCCATGAACGGGAGAGCCCAAAATTTTTAGATTCGGCTCTCATTTTGTGCGTCTTGTGTTTTTGTCATTTGAACAGCTTGCCCTACCACCGTAGAAATGATAGCCCTATTTCCAAGGCTGCCTGCCCTTCGGCTGATGCCTGCAACTCGCGGATACTACGTGTTGCAGGGGGATGCGTCGTTTTGGGGCGCAGCGATAGCGCCCACCAGCCCACGTCGCGCCAGGCGCCGAGTTTGTAACCAACGCCCTTGTAGACGCCGACGGGTTGAAATCCGAAAGACTCGTGCAGTCCAACGCTGGCTGGGTTGGGCAGCGCGATGCCAGCAAAAGCATTGTAGAATCCCTGTAACGTGAGCAGTTTGAAGAGGCTGCTGTACAATGCCTTTCCAACGCCACGGCGGCGCGCTTGTGGCTGCACGTAGACCGAGACATCCACCGACCATTGATAGGCGCTGCGTGTGCGGTGTTTGCCAGCATAGGCGTACCCCAGAAAATTTTCATCTTGCACGCAGACCAGCCAGGGAAAATGCGTCAGCGTGTCGCTGATGCGGGAACGCATCTCGTCAACGCTGGGAGCCTGGGTCTCGAACGAAATGGCCGTTTGCTCGACAATCGGGCCGTAGATGGCTTGAATTTGTCGGGCGTCTTGTTCTTCGGCAAGCCTGATAAGTGCTGTCACAGGGGGTATCTCCAAAATTGTTTGAATTGTTGGAAAGCTATCCGGTCATTTTCAACGGTTTATTTTATCCGACGACAATTCTCAGGCCTGTTGAGCCTGGATCGATTTTAAGCCTTTTCTCTCTTTTCAAGCGCGCTACAGGCTGATAGACTCATGGGAAATATTGCCTGATTCTTCACAAAGGAAGTCTGCATGACCAATTTTGATGTCTACATTTATGGCATGACCGTGCTCTCGACCATTCACCTGCTCAAGGACTCCTTCCCGGTGGCGGATGGCTATCAAGAAGTTACACAGACTTATGTCATGCCGGGCGGGGAAGCAGCCAATGCCGCAATTGTGTTGAAAAATCTGGGGATCAGTGTGCAACTGGACGGTTGCCTGCTGGGGGAACGTACCGCCGGCCCGTTGACGGAGTATCTGACGGCCCGCGGCGTGGATTGTTCCTTGATGACGTATCGGAGTGATTTTCCCGGTTGGCGCGACATCGTCTTCTGCGACGGCGCCAGCCGGACGGTTTTCGGCTGGTTTGGCAACTATTTATTTGGCGCAGAAAAATTATGGACGGAGCCCAGCGAAGAGGCCATCCGTGCGGCGCGCTGCGTGGCACTCGATCCTTTTTTCCCTGGCGCGTCCGAGCGGGTGGCAGAACTTTGCCGCAAGCACCATATCGACTACGCGACCATCGATTGTAAATGGGAGCATCCCCTGGCGCAGGACGCGCGCGTCCTGGTCTGTTCGCAGGAGTTTCTCCGAAACAACTATCCAGATGCAGACCCTGCCGCGCTGTTCGAACAGTACCAACAGGTTTGTAGCGGCCTGTTGATCTTTACTTTTGGCAGCCGGGGGTTGTGGTACGCTTCTCCCCGCAGCCGACGCGAGTCGTTGGAGGCCTATCCGGTACCGGTGGTGGATACGCTGGCAGCAGGCGACTCGTTCCGCGCTGGTGTGGTTTACGGACTGTTGAACAAGCTGCCCGACGACGAACTGGTCCGTTTTGCCTCGGCCACCGCTGCGGTGGTTTGTACGCGTTTTCCATCGGTTGCCCAACCGCCCAACCTGGACGAAATTCGAGCGTTGATGAACACGCTGAAATAGCACTACGGCTCCTGCCGCATCCAGCGGCGTACGGCTTCCACAGGGTGCCGGTGATTCTTCATCCTGTCGAGCAATGCTTGCGGTTCGGCGGCCACTGCAATCATCTGGCGGTGCTCCGCGAAGACGAAACCCTCGCGCTCAGCGTGCAGGAGCATTGCCAGCAGGGGCACAAAGTAGTCGCGCGTGTTGAGCAGCCCGATCGGTTTTTCGTGCAGCCCGATCTGGGCCCAGGTGATGGTTTCGAAGAGTTCGTCGAATGTGCCGAAGCCACCTGGCAGGGCGATGTAGCCGTCGGCCAGCGCAGACATACGCGCCTTGCGCTCGTGGATGGTGGCGGTCACTTCCAGGCGCGTCAGGCCGGGATGGGCCAGGGCCGGCGTATTCATACTTTCGGTGATCACGCCCACTGCTTCGCCGCCAGCCTCCAGGACGCCGTCGGCCAGGGCGCCCATCACGCCCGTTTTGCCGCCGCCGTATACGAGACGGAGACCGCCCTCCGCCAGAGTCCGGCCCATTTGACGGCCAGCCCGCTTGAAGTCCGGGTGGATTGCGTCGGAAGAGCCGCAGTAAATACAGATCGTTTTCATTTGATTTTCATCTTCTTCGGTTAGGATAGACGTATTCTACTCTTTCCACCTGGAAAAGGCAGGTTGGTTTCTTCATCGCCAGGAACGGCCCCTTATCGACGATAAACGAGTTAGAATTGTGTTAGATGACAGTCGTCTGGCTTGACGTAGGAATTTCAAAGGTCATACAATCACTATCATGGAGTATAAGGATTATTATCAGGTGCTGGGTGTATCTCGGAGCGCCAGCGCAGACGAGATTCGCAGCGCCTATCGCAAACTGGCGTTGAAATATCACCCGGACCGCAATCCTGGAGATAAGCAAGCCGAGGAAAAGTTCAAAGAGGTCAACGAGGCCTACCAGGTGCTTTCCGACGCGAAAAAGCGCGCCCGCTACGACCAACTGGGAAGCGCATATTCCAATTGGCAAAGCAGCGGTGCCCAGGGTGGTTTCAATTGGGATCAGTGGTTCAACGCTAACCAGCGCGCCGGTGCCCAGCAGGTAGACTTCGGCGATGTTTTTGGCGAAGGCTTCTCGGACTTTTTTCGCGCGATTTTCGGCGGGATGGGTGGGGCTGCCGCCTCGTCGGGTAATTTTGGCGGGGCGCGTCGGGGGCGTGTGCCGTCGTACGAACAACCCGTCAACATTTCTCTGGAAGAGGCCTATCGTGGCGCCACCCGCATTATCGAGGGACAGGGCGTGCGCAAACAGGTCAAGATCCCGGCCGGTGTCAAAACCGGGTCGAAGGTGCGTGTGGCCGGCGCGGCGCCAGGGGGCAGCGATCTGTACCTGAAGGTCAGTGTACAAGACGATCCTGCATTCCAACGTGACAACAACGATCTGCACACGCAGGTAAAAGTGGATGTGTTTACGGCGCTGCTCGGCGGCGAGGTGGAAGTGCGCACTATGAAAGGGCGCGTCAAATTGACCATCCCGGCGGGCACCCAGCCGGAGCAGTTGATTCGCATTGCTGGGCGCGGCATGCCACAATTAAAGAATCCACAGATCAATGGCGACCTATACGTGCGGGTCAAAGTGCAGATGCCGCGTACTCTGACAACGGAGCAGAAAAAATTGTTGGAGCAGGCGCGTGTTTTACAGAAGGATCCCTGAGTTTACCTGAGTTGTTGCCATGACGATGATCGCTGGTGGGTTGCTACTTTTGGAGAGTCCGATAAGGAGAATTCGATGAAATATTGGCGTTTGATTTTACCGGTTTTGGCGCTGTTTGCTGCGACACTGGCTTGTGCGACTTTTCAAGCAACGGGCACAAATTTTCTGACGCCGGTTGCGACTGTTCAGTCACAGCCAACCGTGGCAACCGCCACGGCCCAATCGGTTACTGTGCCGAATGTCGTCCAGGAGCAGGATGCCCTGGTGGCTCTGTATAACAAGGTCCAGAATGGAATTGTTTCGATCCAGGTGACGACGGCGCAAGGTGGCGACCTGGGGTCGGGATTTGTCTTCGACGACCAGGGCCATATCGTGACGAACTATCATGTGGTGGATGGTCAGACCCAGATCGAAGTGGACTACCCGTCGGGGTATAAAACCTTTGGAAAACTGATCGGTACCGACATCGACTCAGACCTGGCCGTCATTCAGACGGATGCCCCGGCCAGCGCTTACCAGGTGCTCGCGCTGGGCGACTCGAACAATGTCCAGGTTGGGCAGATCGTCGTCGCCATCGGCAATCCCTTTGGCCTCGACAATACCATGACGACCGGGATTATCTCCGCCCTGGGGCGGACGCTGCCATCCGAGCGCCAAGCGCCCGGCGGGGGTAGCTTCCAGGTGGCCGACATGATCCAGACGGACGCTGCCATCAACCCCGGTAATTCGGGCGGGCCGCTCTTCGACCTGGATGGGAACGTCATCGGCATCAATCGCGCCGTCCGCACCGACGCCTCCACGGCCAACGGTGAACCGGTCAACTCCGGGATCGGCTTCGCGATCCCGATTGATATCGTCAAGCGCGTTGCCCCACAGTTGATCGCTAATGGAAAGTATGATTATCCCTACATGGGCATTGCCTCGCCCGGCGACCTGAGCCTCCAGGATATGCAGGCGTTGGGGCTGACACAGTACACCGGCGCGTATGTGAGCAGCGTCACGCCCGGCGGGCCGGCGGACAAGGCCGGTATCCATGCCGGAACGCGGGACGTCGGTTTACAGAGCCAGGTACCTGCCGGCGGCGACCTGATCATTGCCATCGACGGCCACCCCGTCAAGACCTTCGATGACCTCGTCAGCTACCTGGTCAATAACAAGGGCCCCGGCGACACGGTCACACTGACCATTATCCGCGACGGCAAAAAGATGGATGTTAGCGTGACGTTGGACAAACGACCCTGAGTGCTGATATTCGAGCGCTGTACTCCCCGATGAAAAGCAACGCCGCGACGAATTCGTCGCGGCGTTTTTCTATACCCATCACGGGTGAAAATACCCGGCATCTATCAGCCGAAGCGTTCTTCCTGCCAGACATCGGCCCGGTTGTGGTAGCCGGCCTGTTCCCAGAAGCCGCGCCGGTCGTACGGCATGAACTCCAATCCGCGCAGCCATTTAGCGCCCTTCCAAAAATAGGGCGTGATCATATCCATCTGTTCCGGGATGGCGCCGACGACGCCGCGCAGCGGATACCCGTGGTCGGGTGTGATCGGATCGCCGTTCAAGTGGGTCGCCATCAGGAAGTTCTCTTGGAGCACGATGTCGAGCGGAAGATTGACGGTAAAGCCGTACTCGGCGTGCTGCATCACGTACTTGGCGCTCGATTTGAGTTTGATGAAGCCTTGTTCTACCAGGGTTTTCACCGAGACGCCTTCCCAAACGGTGTCGAATTTGCTCCAGCGTGTCACACAGTGAATGTCCATTTTGATCGTCGTGCGCGGCAATTGGTTGAACTCTTCCCACGTCCAGCGGATGTTTTGCTCCACTTCGCCCCAGGCGCGGAAATCCCACGTGGCCGGATTGAAGGAGGGAACCGGTCCGTAGTGTAACACCGGGAATTTCAGCGTCAGCGATTGGCCGGGGGGCAGACGTCCCTCGCTGCGTACGCGTTCTTCTTCTTGCTTGCGATAAGGCCCTTCGAACATAAACATGACTCCTCCTGGGAGTTGGCGTATCCTTTGGCTATTTCCTTCAAACTTTCCGGTTTAGCAAAGTGTAATTTGTGGTGGCGAGGGATACCCCGGATGATTTCAACGATCCCTTACAGCAGGATTAGTCCCTGTTTGGCGTGTTCTGTTACAACGAACGTTCTGTGTCGCCTGCGCCCTGTTTGCCGCGCGCCGAAAGCCAGTCCAGCAATTTTTCGGTCGGCCAGCAGTTGATCACATCATCCCTGCTCAGCCAGGCGCGCCGGGCGATAGCCACGCCGTAGAAGCGCATGTCCATATCGGTTTCGGAGTGGGCGTCGGTGTTGATGCTCAAGGGAATACCCAACTCTCTGGCGCGGCGCGCATAGACATCGTCCAGGTCGAGACGGTAGGGGCTGGCGTTGATTTCCAGGGCCACGCCCGACTCAGCCGCCGCGGCCAGCACGGCGTCCATATCCAGATCGGCGCCTTCCCGTTCAGGAATCAACCGTCCGGTTGGATGGCCGATGACGTCGACGTGCGGGTTACGGATGGCGTTGAGCAGCCGTTCGGTGACCTTCTCGCGGGGTTGGCGCAAGCCGGTGTGCAGGGAAGCCAGCACCAGATCGAGCGAAGCCAGGAAATCGTCGGGGTAATCCAACGTCCCGTCGGCTTTGATCTCCACTTCGGTGGCGTGCAGCACGCGGATGCGTTCTCCCAACTCTTTTTGGATTTTTTCGATCTCGGCTTGTTGCGCCGCATGACGTTCGATGCTCAAGCCGTTGGCCACGCCCAGGCTGACGGAATGGTCGGTGAAGGCAATCACTTTCATGCCGCGTTGTGCGGCGGCGTGGGCCATCTCCAGCATGGAGAGCTTGCCGTCAGACCAGGTGGAGTGCATTTGCAGATCGGCATGCAGGTCTGCCACCTCGATCAGTTGCGGCAGTTTGCCGGCCTTGGCTGCCTGCACCTCGCCGCGATCCTCGCGCAGTTCGGGCGGAATCCAGGGCAGCCCAAGCGCAGCGTAGACTGCGGCCTCGCTGGCGCACAAGATCGCGCCGGAACCATCGACACGCTCGAGGGCATGCTCCGAAAGCGACAGGCCTTTGTCGAGGGCCAGTTCGCGCAGCCGGACGTTGTGATCCTTCGAGCCGGTGGCGTATTGCAGCGCCGTCCCAAATTTTTCCGGCGGATGCACCCAGACCTGCGCGCGCACCCCGTCGCCAAACTCGATAGACGACTTGGTCTCGCCTTTGCCCAGCACCCGCACGACGCCCGGCAGTCCGACGAAGGCTTCCATCACCGGGGCCGACTCGCGCGCCGCCACCAGGATGTCCAGATCGCCGACAGTGGAACGCATGCGCCGCAGGCTGCCCGCCGGTTCGACGGCGCTCACGCCGGGGAGGTTCTTCAGCGCGGCGACGATCTCCTGCGCCAGCGGCCAGGCTCGTCCAAGCGGAATGCGGCCCGAACGACGCGACAGCGACTCAATGCCTGTGATGATCTGCGCTTCCGACTTTGGGCCCAGGCCGGGCAAGTTTCGCAGCTTCCCCTCGCGCGCGGCGGCCGTCAGTTCTGCCAGGGACGTGATGCCCAAGGCTTTCCAGATCAGGGCCACTTTCTTGGGGCCCAGGCCGGGCACACGCAGCCATTCGGCTAGGCCGGGCGGCACGTCCTGCTTGAGTTTTTCGAGGAACGCCAATTGCCCGGTGCGCAGCAACTCGTCGATTTTTTCGGCGATGGCTTTGCCCACGCCGGGAATCTCGCGCAGCTTGCCCTCCTTCCAGTATTCGTTGGCGTCATGACCCAACGACGACAGGCTTTCGGCAGCTTTGCGATACGCCAGCGTGACGTAGATGACCTCGCCTTTGATTTCGAGCAGGTCGGCGATGAGCGTAAAAGTATCGGCCAGTTCGCGGTTATTCATGTCCTTCTCTCCTTGGCGACCTTTGTTGCCGCCTATCACTTTCCGACGGTGAACTGCACCTTCAACTCGCTCTGATTTCCCGTCTGGTCGAGCGCGACCACGCGCAGCGTGTGTTTGCCGCCGGTGGCTTTCCAGGAAACGGCAAACGGCCCCGACGCAAACGACTGCAACAGGCTGCCATCCAGGTAAATGCTCACTTTGGCCAGCGCCAGGTTGTCTGTCACGCTGGGTTGAAAGACGATTTGTTTGTTCTGCGCCAACGAAAGTGTTGCGCCCTCGCGTGGAAAATCCAGGGCAATCGTAGGTGGCGTATTATCCACCGTCACCTGCACGGTATAGGTCTGGATGCTCTGATCGCCCCCGACGACCAATAATTGCAACGCGTAAAGACCGTTCAAATCGCTGGTGTTCCAGGTGCCCAGCGTTCCTGCCGTAACGGGCGTTTTGACGAGCGATCCGATCGACACCCAACTCGACGGGTTCAATCCCTGGCCGTACTGCAATTGGTAATAAGCAAAATTGTCCCCGGTGGCTGTCCCGTTGATGTCGATTTTGCCTTTCAACGCGGCGAACATGTCTGGCGTGGAGATGTTCGCGTCCGGGTTGGGTTGCGGCGCCTGGATGGTATCGTATGTGGTCGGCGGGGTGGGCAGGCCGGCGCTTTGCGCCCAGGCTTTTGCAACGTCTGGCACGAGCATGTATGTGCGCTGTTCGACCAGTTGTGGTGGGGTAAAAACTGTCGCCAGCAAGCCAGTCTCGCGGTTGATCGTGTAGGATTTGAACAGCGTGTCCGCCTGGACGGGTTGGTTCCCGTCGAGGAAGACCTCGTCCACCAGATTCGGACAGGCTGGCGTGGGCAGTAATCCGGACGGGTCGCAGACTTGCAAGCGTACCACGCCTGCCGGAGCGCTCCACCCGTCGGCGGATTGACCGTTGCTGGCGGATTCCATCAACGCCGACCAGAGTCCGGCGGCGGGACGCACGCTCAGGCCGTCGCTGCCCAACCAGACCAGGGCCAGCCGATAGGGCGTATAGCCCACAGCCCAGGTGTCCTTTCCGTCGAGAGTCTGGCCGGCCTTGGCCGCCACCGGACGCCCGATCTCAAATGCGTTGGGATTGCCCAGGCTCGGCCAGCGCGCCGTCTCGTCGCTCAGCACGTTGTTGACGAGGTAAGCCAGTTGCGGGCTGACCACCTGGGAGACTTGCGGTGCGCTCCAGTCCAGCAGCGGGCTGCGGTCGAGCGTCTCCACGTGCAGGATGGTGGAAGCGGAAAGGCGCGAGTCGTCCTGCACGGCTTGTCCGTTCAGCGTGCCCTGCGTCGCAAACACGCCAAAGGCCTGAGCCAGATCGAGCGGCGAGAGCAGGTCCTTGCCGGTCAGGAACTGTGTGCCGCTGGTGCCCGTCAGGTCGAGGCCAAAGGAGGCCGCGGTCTGGGCCACGAGTGGCGCGCCCATCTGGTCGAGCACTTGCGCGGCAGGCACGAGGTAATCGTTGGCGAATGCCATACGCAGGCGTAAGGGGCCGTGGAACTTGCCGTCCAGGTTTTGGAGCGGAATGCTCTCATCGGGGATGTCCCACAGCAGCGAAGCGGGACTCAAGCCACGGGTGAAAGCGGTCAGGTAAATGAACGGGGTTAGCAGCGTCCCGGCGTGGTGAGGCGTCAAAAAGGGCGACTCCACGCCCTGGCGCGTCTCTCCGACCAGCGCCAGGAGTTGGCCGTTGTTGGGGTCGAGAATCACCGCGCTGGCGGCGGCGTCGGACGATGAATCGTCGGGGGCCAACGGGGGGAGCGAGTCTGCGCCCACACAGGGCTGGCCGTCAGCAGTGGTTGGGTCGGGCTGCCCGGCCAGGCGCAGCACCTGCGTGCGTACCGCGCAGGATGCCTGTTCTTGCAGATCGTAGTCGAGGGTGGTGCGAATGACGAGACCGCCGCGTTCGACACGCGCATGCCCAAGTTGCTCTTCCAGTTGAGAAAGCGCCAGCGCGACGAAGGCCGGGGCGACGGGATGCTCTGTTGGGGCCGGTTGGAATTTGAGCGGCAGGAAACGCGCCACGGAGGCCTCTTGGGCGGTGACCAGCCCGGCAGCTTGCATATTGATGAGGCCCTGTTGTTCGCGCTGGATGGCGGCCTGCGGCGCGTCCAGCGGGTTGATGGCCGGCGCCTGGCTGACGGCTGCCAGCAGCGTGGCTTCGGCCAGGTTGACCTGCAAGGCGGATTTGCCGAAGTACAGCCGCGCAGCGGCGTCTGCGCCGTAGGCGTAATGGCCGTAGTTGGCGCTGTTCAGGTACCATTCCAGGATTTTGTCGGGGCCGAAGCGGGCGGTAAGTTGGGCGGCCAGGATGCGCTCGCGCAGGGCGCGCCGCAGGCCGGGCGGTTCGTCGGCGAGCAGCAGGTTGGCGACCAGTTGTTGGGCGATGGTGGGATGTTCGTCGGGGTTGGACAGGTCATTGAGGGTATAACCGGGGCTGGACCAGAAGTCTGGCTGCACCAGGGCCACGGTGGCACGCACCAGGGTATTGGGGATGTGAACGGGCGCGTTGGGATCGATGGGTACGTAGCTGCGCGGCGCGTCTTCCGGCGCGAGCACGGCCAATAGGTGTGTGCCCGTGCGGTCGTAAATGCGCGTGGGTTGTAGCAAAGGGCCAGACGGCGGTTCCAACAGCGCCGGCAGCAGGTCGATGGAGGGCAGGTTGGCGGTCAGCGAGACGTAAAAGAAGGCCGCTGCCAGGATGGACAGGCCCAGCAGAACGGAAAGAAACAGCCCGACGCCGATCAGTCCGCGCGTCAGGCGGTTGTGGGAATGCTGGCGTTCGTCCAGGCGCCGCTCGCGCCGGCGGCGCAACACAGGCAGGGCCGACATAAGTCAATTCTATCACCCTGCTAATTCGACGGTACTGGCCGGAAGCCGTTTTGCAGACCGGTGCCACGAAATTCCACCCAGGAGCGCGGAGAAGGAATGCAGGGAAAGGCGAAGTACGAACAGGCGTTGTAGGCCTGGGCGCAGAATACGCTCCCATTTGCCAGGGAGCAATTGTCTGTGGGAACATGGTCGTAATCAGCGGGGAGTAGAAGGTAACTCGTCAGCGTCGTCGCCTGGAAAGAAAGTACCAGTGTGGCAAGCAGGTACATGGATACCAGTCCTACCAGGAGGGCGGTGGCCGGAATCCGAGCAAAAGGCCAACGTTTCAAAATAGGTGAAAGCCAGGGCGCAAGTGCCATCAGAAGAGCTGCGCACAGAAAACCATACCCGAATCGAAAATCGGGCGAAGAAAAGAACCAGAAGAATACGCCGCCATACATCACCAACCATCCCAGCCAGAACAGGCGCTGGGGCGTTTTACGCAGGAAGCCGATCAGCGCGGGGACGGGAGTCAAGAGGGCAAGGAAGAAGGTCAGGCGGCGATTGAGAGTCTGACGCGCAAGCCATTCAGGGAACCAGGCTCTCAGCGGCATGGCGGCAGCGCCAGCGTTGTTCGGCAAGCGGCCCCAGGCAATGATGGCGCGTTGTTCGCTGACGGCCCGCGCGGCGGGTACTTTCCAGTCGAAATTGAAGAGATCGATCGCAGGGAAAGGGTAAACGAGATAGCCGCTCAAGATGATGTTGCGAGTAAAAAAAGGAATGAATACCAGCAATACAACGCCCAACAATCCCACGACCAACCTTTTTTGGCCTCTCCTCCAGTGGAGAACGAACAAAGGCACAAGCACGATCAACAAAGGGGCAGCGGATAGTTTGACCGTGACGGCAAAGGCTGCCAGCAGGACGATCAGCGGCGTGTGATAAGGCTTTTCTGCCTCGACGCGTTCGGCCCATAAAATGGCGATGAGCCAGATCAACAGGCTCACCGGCAGGTCTGTGCCGGGGGAGGAAATATCGGAGCCGAGGACGTAAAACGAGACGGGGAGCAGGAGAACCTTGAGAAAGGCTGAGGGTCGATAGGTCCTCGATCTCAAATCCAGAAATCCTTGCCAGAAAAAAAGCAGAGCGATCAAAAAGAGCACGCTGCCTATCAAGTGAAAAGACTGAATGCCTAAAAAAGAAAAGCTGAAGAGCGCGTTCGCAACCAGCCAGGCCGAGTCGAAGGCGAGGCGACCATGCAAATTGCCCAATCCCGGTACGGCAGGGTAACTTTCGATCCAGTGAATGGCCTGGGCGTGATAGATATTTGTATCCGGGTTCTCAGGGCGATGGGTTGCGTTCTCCAGGAGCAGCAGCAGGGTGATACAGAGAACTAGGAAAAGCCATTCTTTTCGTAGAAAAGAAAACCGTGGCATGGCGACGTGGCGTTTTGCGACCAACCAGAATGCCCCCGCCAGGATGATCAACTGGACGATCCATCCGATCTGGATGGCGATGGAGAAGAATTCTGCCACTACGGTCAGACCCACCAGGCCGGCAAGGAGCGTCAGGGAAAGCGGCGTATTTTTGAGAAAGAACGAGCCGTAGATGTAACACAGCGCCAGTGTATAGACCCAGATGATGAGGACAAAGACCATTTTTAATCGGGTTTTGCGTTAGGGGGAAGCTTGGGGATGGTTAAGGGTTCAACAGATTGCCGATGAACCCCAGAATGCCGTGAGCGGAGGTTTCGCCATGCACCCTCCCGTTCTGCCCGTTGACCACGATGCGATAGTCGTGATCCTCGAAGCGGTAGGTGGTCAGCCATAAAGGGACGAGCGTCATTTTGAACGAACTGACGAAGATATTGGTGGAGGTATACGACAAGTCCTCGACGTTGCCGAAGGAGGCGTAGATCGTCTTGCGGATGCGTTCCACAGCGGTTGCGCGCGCGTCGAGCGAGGCGTCAGCCATCGGGCGCTGGTAGACTTCGGCGGGCCAGCCGGCCAGGTAGCGTTCGTCGTAGGCTGGCGCTTGTGACAGGTCGAAGTCCGCGGCCAGTTTTGGGAGCATGTCGGCCAGTTTCGAGGTGGCCGGGACGCTGATGTCGTTGAAGGCTACGCTCTGGTCGCCGGAGATGTCCTGGTAGCGTTTATTGCGATAAATGCGGCCCTTCCAGGGAATCTCTCCCATGATGTCGAAAGACCAGAGTGGCAGGTAGAATCCGCGCGGCGGCGGCACCTTTTCCTGCGGTTTGATCCTGTGTTTTTCTCCCCATTTAGCCAGTTGCGCCTCCGCCTTTTGCTGGTCGAGCGCCATCGGCACGATGGTATCCGGCTCGATCAGGTCGTGCGTCTCGCGCACGACGTGCACCGAGCCGCAATAGGAGCAGGTTTCTGAAATGACTTGCGGGGGCAGCAGGAATTGTGCGCCACAGCCCTGACAATGGAACGTGCGCATGGCGACGGGTTTTCGCTGGCCTTTGCCGGTTGCCATCGCCAGGAAAAAGTCCTGTTCCTTTTGCGGGGCGTTCCCCGACAGAACTTGCTGGCGCGAACAGGACTCGCAGATCAGTGAGCGTCCGTCGGGTGTGTAGACCATGCGCCCGCCGCACTTCGGACAGGTAAAGCGGTCGGCCTGGGCCGTTTGCGTCCCCGTCGAAGCAGCCGGCAGGTTGTCGGCGTCGACGATTTGATCCGGTTTGAGCTTGCCGTCCAGGATCGCCAGCGCGCGGCGCGCCTCGGGATGGGTCGGCTCGATGGCGAGCGTCTCTTCCAGGTATTTGCGTTTCTCCGCCGGATCGTCGCAGATCAGGCTCATGTAGTAATTGGCCCGAACACGCGTATCCCAGTCGTCGGCGGTCTCCAGCGCGCGCTCGAGATAGCGGCGCGCGGTGTCATATTCCTTCGATTTGATGCAAATGAAGGCCTGACGGACCAGGTCGTTGTCGTATTCGCTTTGATCCAATGAATCGAACATGGCACTCAGTGGCGGACGATGGCGTCGGCCATTCGGGCCGTGCGCGCCATCACTTCCAGGTCGTGAACGCGGACGATGTCTGCCCCGCGTGCGATCCCAATCGCCACGGTGGTGGCTGTGCCTTCCACGCGCTCGTTGGGGGGCAGGTCGAGCGTATAACCGATAAACGATTTACGAGAGGTTCCCAGCAGAATTGGATAGCCCAGGGACTTCAACACGTCCAGGTGATCGAGCAACGCCAGGTTCTGCTGGACGGTCTTGCCAAACCCGATGCCGGGATCGAGAATAATGTGCTCATCTGGAATGCCGGCCTCATGCGCCAGGCAGACGGACTCCAGCAACTCGCGCTTGACATCTTCGAACAAGTTGGCGTATTCCACGCCGACATAGCGTCCGCCGAGGCGCGCCTGCACCTGGGCGTTGCCCGGTTTGCTGCGGTTGTGCATCAGCACCACGGGCGCACTGGCGCTTGCCACCACCGCGCCCATCTGCGGGTCGGCGCGCAACCCCCAAACGTCGTTGACCAGGTGCGCGCCGGCCTCCAGGGCTGCCTGCGCCACAGATGCTTTGTAAGTGTCGATGGAAAGCGCCACTTCCGGGTAGGCTTTCGCCAGCGCCCGGATGATCGGGAGCACCCGGGCGCATTCTTCTGCTGCAGAGACGTTCTCCGCGCCGGGACGGGTCGATTCGCCGCCTACATCCAAAATATCTGCGCCCGCCTCGAGAAAGCGCCCGGCCTGCAGGACGGCTTGTTCGACTACCTGCGTGGAATGCGCCAGCAAGCCATCCCCCGAAAAACTATCGGGTGTGGCGTTCAAGATGCCCATCAGATAGGTGCGGGTGTCCCATTCGAACTGTTTTGGGCCAATGGTCAGCATGGGCGTCACACAATCTGGTCGAGCGGCTTGCTCAACCAGCCTTCGGCCTCCTCCGGATTGGAGAAGATGCGCATCGCGGAGCCACTGCCGGTCGTTGCCCCGGCGATGTCCATCAACTTGGCTTTGACTTTTTCGCTTGCCACTAGCACGGCCACACGAATGTTGCGCGAGGAGGGATCGCTGTTAACTTCCACGGCCATTTTGACGGCTTTTTCGGGGATGTCACCTACTGCGCGCAGGTCATACAGGTTACGGGTCAAACGGTCGGAGCCGAGCAAATGCTCAAAGGCGAACTCGCGCCAGTCCGCCAGGGTCGCGTCGGAAAGATTCGTGAAGGTCAGATTCATGCCGCCATCGGGCCGCCGCATTGCGGTGTATCCGATGCCGGGCTTGGGAGTCCAGTTAAGGGGTTTTAGCTCTGTCATCAGTTCCTCCGGACGTTATTCATCCTCCCAGGCGTTCCCATTTTAAGGGGAGTGGCTCAGGAATTGTCCACATTATACCGGGACTTTGGGGCGTAGGCGAATCGCCCTCCCGGCTTTAGCGCTCTTCCCCAAATGGACGGTACAGATTCACCCCGCGGCGGTCCACCGCCGCGGCGAGTTGCGCCACGCTGCGGCCCAGTTCCGGGTGAATCAGTTCCGGGGCCAGGCTCACCAACGGTACCAACACGAACGCTCGCTGGTGCAGCCGCGGATGCGGGATGGTTAGGGCGTCGGTATGCATCACCAGATCATCGTAGAAGAGAATGTCAATGTCGATTGCGCGTGGCCCGTAGAGAAAACTGGGTTTGCGCCCCAGGTCATTTTCGACCTGCTTGATAAATACGAGCAGATCGCCGGGCGAAAGCTCCGTTTCGGCCTGTACTGCCATGTTCAAAAACGTGGGTTGGTCGGCGTAGCCCCATGGCTCGGTTTCGTAGACCGGGGAACGGCCCCGCTCCTGCATTGCTGGCGGCAGGGCTGCAAGCGCCGCCTTCAGATTTGCCAACCGATTACCTAAATTTGCCCCCAATGCAAGATAGATCGTGTGCCCCATCAGTTCGATACTGTCTTCAATTGGTCGGGTGTAAAAGCGGCAGGGAGTAGTTGCGAGACCGTCGTCTCGTGAACGAGCCGTCCCTGCCCATCGCCGATCAACACCAGCGTGTCGAGACCGAATTCTGCCAACACCTGGCGGCAACCGCCGCAGGGCGAATCGCCGTTATCTGTGACGACGGCAATTACCTCGAATTCGCGCTCGCCTTCGGAAACCGCTTTGTAGACCGCCACACGTTCGGCGCACATGGTGGCCGGATAAGCTGCATTCTCTACGTTGATACCTGTGAAAATGCGTCCGGACTTCGTCCGTAGCGCTGCGCCGACGGCGTAGCTCGAATAAGGTGCATAGGCGCGTCGGCGAGCCTCGTTCGCCAGTTCGAGTAAGGCGTGGCATTCCTGGTCTGTAAGAGCTGTCATGAGAAATCCCTCGAAGTTGGGCATACCTGCCCCTGAATCGGTTGTTCTACTTTACCATCCGTTCCAGTTTCTTGATCGCCCGCGCCGGAACGCCCACGACCAGCGTGTCATCGGGCACATCCTTTGTCACAACCGAACCGGCCCCGGTACGCGCGCCGTCTCCAATCGTGAGCGGTGCGACCAGCATCGTGTCGGAGCCGATGAAGACGTCGGCGCCGATGGTGGTCGCGTGCTTCTTCATACCGTCGAAATTGCAGGTGATCGTTCCTGCGCCGATGTTGGTTCCCGCGCCGATGTCGGCGTTGCCGATATATGAGAAGTGTCCCATCTTGACGCCGGGGCCGAGATAGGAATCTTTGATTTCGCCAAAATTGCCCATATGCACGCCTTCACCCAGGTGCGCTCCTTTGCGCAAGCGTGCGAAGGGGCCCATTTCGACGTTATTCTCGATCTGTGCGCCTTCTGCAACAGCCGCCAATACTTTGCAGCGGTCGGCCACCTGGGTATCGCGCAGAATCGAGTTGGGGCCAATCTGACAATCGCGCCCGATGACTGTTTCGCCGTGCAAATAGGTGTTCGGCCAGATGGTGGTGTCCGGCCCGATACGAACCCCTGCCTCGATATAGGTCGACGAAGGATCGACCAGGGTCACGCCGGCGAGCATATGCGCGCGGTTGATGCGCTTGCGCATTGCGGATTCGGCGTCGGCCAGGTCGATGCGCGTGTTGACGCCGATCGTCTCGGTGACATCGTCATGCACAAAAGCTTGCACGGGCAGGCCATCCTTGACCGCCAACTCGACCGTATCAGTCAGGTAATATTCGCCTTTTTTCGAGAGCGGAATCTGGCGCAGGGCCTGCCACAGCCAGTCGGCGCGAAAACAGTAGGCCCCCACATTGAGTTCCTTGATCTGAAGTTGCTCCGGAGTGGCGACGTATTCTTCCACGATGGCTGCCACGCTGCCGTCCGTTTTGCGTACCACCCGTCCGAAGCCGCGCGGATCGTCGGCGAGCACGCTCAACATTGTGAGCGGGCCCTCGTTTTGGGCCTGCCTCTCCACCAGTTCCTGCAACGTCTCTCCGCGCAGCAATGGCATATCGGCATAGGTGACGATCACATAATCTGCTACGCCTTTTAAAAGCGCCTCGGCTTGCATGGTGGCATGTCCGGTGCCGAGTTGTTGCTCCTGTACGACGAAGTGAGCTGCCCCTCCAACGACCTCCCGCACCTGCTCTGCCCCGTGGCCGACCACCAACACCGGAGTCTGGTTGCCGGCCTGGCAAGCGGCTGCCAGCGCATAGAAGACCATTGGCTTTCCACAAATGGGATGCAGAACCTTGGGCAGACTGGACTTCATTCGTGTACCCTGCCCGGCGGCGAGAAGAATGGATGCTACCTTCATGGTTTGGTCACCTCTGAATAAAAAACAGGCGTATGCAACCGCTGGGCGGCGCATAGCCCGTTTTGAATGGAAGTCGCCCCGTTTGAACAGATGGCGGTTCAGGCTGGGGCGCCTGGACTCGAACCAAGATCCACAGATCCAAAGTCTGGTGTGCTGCCATTGCACCACGCCCCAGAGAGCGGGGGGAATTGTATCACAGCCACAAAACAAGGGCAACAGGTTTTTTGATGAGTCTGTGAATGTCGGTAGTCAGCAAGACGGTGCAAGGCTGTTTTGCCTGGCCTCTTACTCCTCGGCAGAGTCGGGAGTCAGTCCCAGGCGGGAAGCCTGTTCGTAGGTGAGTTTGTCGGGTTCGGTGTAGGGTGTCCCATTTTGAATTGCAGCATCCCAAAAAGCGTTGGCGTCCACTTTCTTTTTGCCGACATCCTTGAGCAATTTTTCGAAATCGGACGAAAGTTCGAGCGGACCGGTCAGCGGCTCGTTGATCGCCGAAACGCCGGGCAGGCTCTCGATCAGTCCCAGTTGGCGCAAAATGGTGATGATCTCCTCGCGCGACTCGAAGAGCGGTCCCAACAGATTCGGCAATTGCTCAACGTTGGCGATGCCCTGTCCGACTACCAGCAGGCCATTACTTGGGCCGATGGGCAGAAAGATGCCGTCAACGGATCCGCTGTCGAACAGGTGCAGGTGCGTTTCGGCGCGGTTCAGCAAACTGGCGACCTTCTGCGCCGCGGCGTACATACCCATCAGCGAGGAGACCAACGAGACACGCGAATTGGGGTCGGGCAACTCACCCGCTTCGGCCTCTACGTGCCCTCTGGTGTTTAACAGCAAGACGGCCTGAGCGTTCAGCTTTTTACGCACTTCCACGAGCTTGTCTGCCAGGGTCTTGCGTTCCTCGACGACATCTGCCTTGCTCGAGGTGGGTAGGATTGTCCGCACCAGCCCGAGCATGCGTTCGACGCTATCCAGAAAGTCTGCCATGGGAACTGGCTTGGTAAAGTAAGCATCTGCGCCTACCTCGTCCATCTCTTTGAGCAGGCCGGGTTCGGTGACGCCTGTAATAAAGATGACTTTGACATCCGGGTTGCGTGAGCGGAATTTCCGTACCAGCTCTACGCCGGTGATGCCCGGCAGACGGAAATCGGCGATGAGCAGATCGATCTTCTTGTGCGCCGATTCCAGGATTGCTTCCTCGCCTGAAGGCGCCTCCAGTACGGTCAGGCCTTGTTCGATTGTCTCCAGCGCGGAACGCAACAGCCGACTGACTTCTTTCTGGTCGTCAACAATTAAAATATGATGAGCCATAATTCTTTCCTGAAAATTAGACTTTGTTTCTGCTACTGATAGGCTACGCGCCCTTGCGATAAACGTTTGTGGCGCAGGGGCGCGACACCGATTGCAAACAATTTCTATTCTATTTATTATATGCCTACCCGGTGCTTATCTTTTTTTTCAAACCTGAAAGGTAGATGGATTTCCGGTAGGAATCATTCTGTGACGAAGTTATTCCGTCAGGCTTTCCAGCAGGCTACCCAATGCTTCTCGGCAATTTCGCGGAAAACCGGCTCCTGCACGTCGCACAGACCCTGCTCGAAAATCGGGCAACGTGGATGGAAGTGACAGCCCGAGGGAGGATGCAGCGGGCTGGGAACGTCGCCTTTCAAGATGATCCGCTCCCGTTTGAGCGTCGGGTCGGGCACGGGAATGGCCGACATCAGGGCCTGCGTATAGGGGTGGAGCGGGGAGCGGAATAGCTCGTCGCGATCGGCAAGTTCGACCATCTTTCCCAGATACATCACGGCCACACGATTGGAAATGTGCTCCACCACGCTCAAATTGTGCGCGATGAACAGATACGTCAGGCCGAATTCCTGCTGCAAGTCTTTCAGAATGTTGAGCACCTGCGACTGGATGGAGACATCCAACGCGGAGACGGGTTCGTCGCAGACGATAAATTTTGGCTGCAAAGCCAGGGCGCGGGCAATGCCGATGCGCTGGCGTTGGCCGCCGGAAAATTCGTGCGGGTAACGGTGCGCGTGGTAGGCCTCTAAGCCCACCTTTTTGAGCGTGTCGAGCATAATCTCGTAGCGCTCTTTATGCGTGCCGATGCCGTGAATGTTCAAACCTTCCATGACCGATTCGCCAATGGGCAGCCGGGGGTCCAGCGAGGCGTAAGGGTCCTGGAAAATGATCTGCATATTGCGGCGCATCTCTTTCAGTTGGCGACCGCGCAACTGGAAGATGTTGGCTCCGTCGAAGTAGACCTCGCCTGAGGTGGTTTCGATCAAGCGCAGGATGGCCCGCCCGACGGTTGTCTTGCCGCAGCCGGATTCTCCCACCAGCCCCAGCGTTTCCCCAGCTTTGATGTCGAAACTGACGCCGTCCACTGCTTTGACGCGATCGACGACTTGCTGCAACAATCCCGCACGCACCGGGAAATATTTCACCAGGCTATCGACCCGAATCAGTTGCGTTGCCTGCGGCTGCGAGCTTTCGACCATACTCATCTCCCGAAAGCTCTCTACTTCTTTGTACCTAAGGGTGCGCGATGCTCGCCGTCGTTTTGATAGAGCCAACAACGCACAATGTGCCCGGACTCGTATTCAACCAAGTCCGGCTCTTTTTCCATGCAAAGGGTGAGTTTGTGTTCCAGGCGAGCCCGGCAGCGGGGCGCGAAGCGGCACCCGGATGGCAGGTTGACCAGATTCGGCACTGCACCCGGAATGACATCCAAACGATCTTTGAGCTTCCCCAGCACGGGAATCGAGCCGATCAAGCCTTGTGTATACGGATGAAGCGGCGTGGCGAACAGGCGGGTCACGTCAGTTTGCTCGACGATGCGACCGGCGTACATCACGGCCACGCGTTCACACATCTCGGCCACGACGCCCAGGTCGTGCGTGATCAGGATGATGGCGGTACCGATTTCCTGGCGTAGGTTACGCATCAGGTCGAGAATTTGCGCCTGGATGGTTACATCAAGCGCGGTGGTTGGCTCGTCGGCGATCAAAAGATCAGGGACGCAAGCCAGCGCCATAGCGATCATCACCCGTTGGGCCATCCCCCCCGAAAGCTCGTGCGGATACGCGTCAGCGCGGCGTTCGGGTTCCGGAATGCCAACCATTCTGAGCAGTTCGGTGGCCCGTTGGCATCCCGCCTCCGCATTCATGCCCTGGTGCACGCTGAGCACCTCGGCGATTTGCTCGCCTACTCGAAATGCAGGATTCAGCGCTGTCTGCGGCTGTTGGAAGATCATCGAGATACGATTGCCGCGCACGTTGATCATTTCGGATTCCGGCGCTTTGGCGAGGTCCTTCCCCTCGAACAGAATCTCACCATCCACGATTCTTCCGGGGTGGCTGATCAGGCGCATGACGGAAAGCGAGGTCACGCTCTTGCCGCAACCAGATTCGCCGACGAGTCCCATCACCTCCCCAGGGTAGACTTCAAAGTCCACACCGTCTACCGCGTGAACGGTACCGTCTTCCGTATAGAAATACGTCTTCAGGTTTTTTATTTCGAGGAGCGGGGCCGTTGACATTTGCTGGGGCAGCCTCACTTTCGGTGTATAGGGGTGCGTTCCATTATAGCAAAGTTCAGCGTTCTATAGCGGCTCTCTGAGAACCAGCAGGATGAAGCGCCGCCCACCTCCCAACTTCCTGCGAGAAATCCCAAAGAGCCCCTATCGCTTTGCGATGGAATGCACCCGCATGCGAACGGGTTGTCGTCGGACCGGAGATTGTTGCTACTTTGTTTTACACGATGGCTTGTAGTCCAAATCCGCGATGTCCCATAGATCGTTCGTCGAAAACGTGTCGAGCGTGAAATTGCACAAATCGCTCCGTACCACAGCCACCTTGATGCGCTGGTACAGTGGAATGGATGGCAGGTCGTTGGCAAAAATTGTTTGTGTCAGGTCGTAGCTCTGGGGGTGTTGAGGCTGGTCGGGCAGGGTGTGCATGGCTTGCAAGCAAGCCGTGTCGTAATCGGAATTCGAGTAGCCGCTGACGTTGACCCCGACCCAGTGGTTGTCGGCGTTGGGAATCTCGGAAGTCATGAACCATGAGCAGGGCGGTTCCGTGCCAACAACGCCGATTGCATATTCGGCCAGGTCGAAGTTGCGGCCAAAGAGTGGTCCATCGGGGCCTTGTGCATAGAACGCGTTGGGGTCGTAATACTTAACGTTGACCTGGATGCCGCACTGCGCCAGCGACTGGCTCAACACATCACTGACCTGCCTGCGCTGCAAGGCGGAGGTCGTCCAGTAATTGATAATAAAAGGCGTTCCTGCTGGCACACCTTTGACCGACTGCGCCTTCAACGGCGTGCTAGGATCATGGTCGTCGTCTATCCAGCCGGCTTCGTTCAGCAGTTCGATACCTTTGTTGATGTCGAATGGATAGGTGGCGATGCTGGGATTTAGCAGAGGGTGATTGGGAATGACGTAAGAGTCGGGCACATCGCTGAGCCCGGCCAACACCGTATCCACCACCTTTTGGCGGTCCAGGCAGTACGCGATTCCCTGGCGAGTGCGCACATCGCCGAAGAAATCCGGGCGGTCGGAGGTGGGGTCGTAGCCGTTATCGTAAGAAGCCGGGTTGATGCCAAAGTCCAGGCGTTCGATCAGCGGCGTGGTGGAAACCACCAGCTTGACTTGGTCGTTTTTCTGAAGCTGGGTGAGCAGATCGATCTGCCCGTCCAGGCGCAGGCTGGTGTCCAACATGTCGCACTGGTTGGTGAGCAGGTCACTGATCCCAACGTTGGCGTCCTGCAGGAATTTGAAGGTCAACGTATCGAATTTCGGGAGACCGTCACTGGCGCGGAAATAATTGGGATTTTTTACGAGACGGATCGAATCACCCTTCGACCAATCCTTGAAAATGTAAGGGCCCCAGCCGATAGGCAGGCGGGCAGAAGTATCCGCCTGGACGAGGTCTGCCGCGCTGAGGCTGTTCCAGGCGTGTTGCGGCAGCGGCGCCCAGAAATTCTCCACATAGGTCGGATCAATGAAGCCCGGCTTGCCCCACCACTGGACGGTGTGCGTATCCACCGTTTCGTAGCTTTGTGTGCGGTCGATAACGTATTTTGAAACGGGGGTGGCCGGGTCGGAAGCCAGTTGGAAGGCGTAGACGGAATCCTGCGCCGTGACCGGCGTGCCGTCCGACCACTTTAAATCTGTCAGCATACGATAAGTGACGACCAACTGGTCCATTTGCAAATTGCTCTGTCCATCGTAAGTAACCGCACAAGAATCATCGGTGCAGCCGCTGGGATACACCTTCACGCCGGTATCTAACACCTGGGGCACGCCACTTGCATCGACGATCTGGTCGCCGCGCTTGACGGCGACGGGCGTGATTTGCGCGTCGCCGTTTTTGACAGAGGGGATTGTCTGCAAGATGACGGGTTGATAGCCGTTCGTAAACACGTCGATGGGCCCTTCGTAAATTGCCGAAAGGACGCTGCGCGCCGCTGTGTTGAGATTCCCCAACGGATAGAGCGTGTTTGGTTCCTGGCCCAGGCAAATGGTCAGGTTGCGGGGCAAGGCCGGGGTGGTTGTCGGGAGAACTGTCGGTTGGGGCGCCTGGGTCACCGCTTGCGTCGATGCGACGGTGGGGTGATTGGCCAACTGGCAGGCAGAAAGCAGCAGGGCGGTGGATAACAAATAGCAGGCAAACCTGACGACAGGTGGCGTTTTCATTCGGGTTTCCTCGGTTTGGTGTGGTCTGTGCATGTTCTTGTTGCCGTAGGGGGTGTTCGGCCATGAAGAAGGTGAGGCGCAGAACCGCCTGCAACCGCTAGGTTCTCTTTCTGATGGCGAAGATACCCACGATGAACAAGACGACGAGAATGATACCAGACATCACGGCCAGCGCGGGAGGAATGGAAAACGAATCGGCGGCTTGTGTCGCCCCAAAAGGCGTAGGCGTGGAGGGATTGACGCCGGCAATCTTGACCGACGCCGCGTTCGTTTGGTCCAGGGTTCCCACTCCCGACCAGTATCCGTTTTGGCGCAGCAGGAAAGCCGTAAGCTCCCAGTAGGTTTTATCGTCGAGGCGGCCGGGCGCTTGGAATGGCATGGAAACGCTGATGAAGGTGTGCAGGGCGGCTGCGTCAGAAAAATTGGACAGCGCCTTATCCCCAATCAGGCGTGGAACGGTGGTGGGGAGTGTCCAGCCGTTTCGATAGGGTTTTCTGCCATGACAGCCCGAATTCCAACAATTCTGGTCTTCGGTTGGGTAGACGGCCCGGAACTCGTCGGTAAGGCCCTGTCCCTTGTCGCCGTGGCAGGGCAGGCAGTTCAGCCAGAAGGCCTTGGCGCCCTCGTCGGCTTGTGAGGGATGGGCGGGCATAGTGGGGGCAGCCAGACGGTCGACGGTGGGCGTGGGCGTCGTTTGTTCCTGAGCATAAACCAATCCCCCTTGGGGAACTGCCATCCATAGCAGAATCACCCCAAGGGGGATCAGCGCGAGTCGAAAAAAGATTTTGTTGGAAGCCACAGAGAGTTTAGTCTGTCATTGGTGTGGAGGCTACGAGCGGCCTCGCATACGAGGGTCGAGCACATCGCGCAGCGCATCGCCAACCAGATTCCAGCCCATGACGAAAAGAACCAGGGCCAGGCCGGGCCAGACGATGATGTACCAATAGGAACTCAAACTGGTAATCCAGTTGCGGGCGAAACTGAGCACCTGGCCCCAGTCTGCGTAGCCGATTTCGGCGCCGACTCCCAGGAAGGATAACGCTGCAAAGGTGAGCACGACATCGCCGATTGCCAGCGAGGCCAATACCAGGGTTGGATAGATGGCATTGGGGATGATGTGACGGAAGAGGATCCGGCTGTCTTTAACGCCAATGACGCGTGCTGCCATGACGTAGTCGCGTTCCTTGATCGAGAGGATGTCGCCCCGAATCAGACGGGCATACCCCATCCAACCGAACGTGATCAAGGCGATCACAGAGGGGATCAGGCTTTTTCCCATTTTTGGGGTCAGCACGGCGGCCAGAATCAAGGCTGCCAGAAGAAATGGCAGCGTCAGGAAAACATCTACGATACGCATGATGATGTTATCTACGGCGCCGCCGTAATAGGCCGAGATCGAGCCAATAATGATCCCGATCAGGAAGGTGGCAATGACCACGATCAGGCCCGTCTTGAAGGCGGTGCGCGTTCCCCAGATGACGCCATAGAAAACGTCGTATTGACCCTGAGACGTCCCCATAATGTGTACCCAGTGGTCGGTGCCCATGATGGGTTTCCACCAGAAGGGGAGGGGTGGTGGGGTATGCTCCCAAGAGGACATCATGGGACGAGGCTCGGAACTAAAGCCATCACGCGGGATTTTATACGGATCTGTTGGGGTGAGCGGTGGGGCGATCAGGGGGGCCGCCAGGGCAATAAGAATGAATAAACCAATCAGCGTGAAGCCCAGAATCGAAGCCGGTGTTTTGAGCAAGCCTCGCAGGATACGATAATTTTCGGGCCCCAGAAAGCGTTCGAGCCCTTCGACTTCGCGGATCGAGGTGCCTTCGTTGAAGATGTCATCATTCGAGTGGACGTTTTCAGTCATCGGAAACTCCTTACGATAAACGTACGCGCGGATCGATAACACCGTAGAGCACGTCGACCACCAGGTTTGCGACAATCAGAATCAAGCCGTTGAAGATGGCAAGACCTAAAACAGTAATGACATCCAGTTGCGTGGCGGCATCTGCGGCTGCTTTCCCAATGCCGGGGTAATTGAACACCGTTTCTGTAATCACAACGCCGCCCAACAAACCGACGACCTGTAGCCCGGCCAGCGTGACGACCGACATCATTGCGTTGGGACGAGCGTGTTTGTTGATAACGGTCTTTTCGCGCAGCCCCTTGGCGCGGGCGGTCGTAACATAATCCTGGCGCAGCGTTTCCAGCATCGAGGAGCGGGTCACACGCACGAAGGTGGCCCAACTGATATAGGACAGCGTTATAACAGGCAGAATCATGTGCCGGAGCGCGTCCAGGAAGACATCGAAACGTCCGTTAAGCAGCGAGTCAATGGTCAGTAAACTGGTGTAATGGTGGAAGCTGGCGGAGTAAATGACCGTGTTTGCCCAACTGGAAACCCTGCCAGGGGGAAACCACTGCAGGTTGGCGTAAAAAATCATCAGCACCAGCAAACCGAACACGAAAGTGGGGAAGGAGGTGCCAACGATACTGAAGATTCGGGCAGCCTGATCGATGAATCCGTTCTGATGGACGGCGGCTAACACGCCCAGCCAGATGCCAACCAGCAGAACCGGTGCCACCGCCCACAGCGTCAGGTCCAGCGTGTTGGGGAAGCGCGTGCGAATCAAATCGATGACCGGCTGGGAGGCCGTGCGCGAATAGCCAAAATCACCAAAAATGATTCCGCCCGTTCGTTCCCCGGTGTGGGGGTCGGTGTGGCCTACCAGCCAAATCCAATATTGCTCGTAGACAGGTTTGTCCAGGCCGTATTGTTTGATAATTCCGTCGATCGCATTCGCGTTTTTCGGAATCGACCGTACATACAGTGCTGAACGTTCAACCGGACTTAGAAATTGCAGCATGCCAAAAATCAGCACGGTGACGCCAAACAACAGTACCGGTACCAGTAACAAACGGCGAATGATGTAATTGATCATTTGCTACCTCCTAAACTCGGTTCTGCCTAACCGTGCAAACTCGAAGCCGGTTTTTGTTTCCAGTTTATACGGTTGGACAAAACAACTTTGAAGAAGGTGCGGGGGCCCGG
>JBJKRF010000104.1:0-17359 GCA_046704785.1 Anaerolineales bacterium
GCCTCCAGCTTCCTCCAGACCTTGCCTCGCGACAACGCCCTTGCTCTTGGCTAATGGTTGGCGCAATCAGCCTCCATAAGGGTCTCTCACCCTCTAGTCAACGCCCATGCTGGGCGCACCAAAAAAGAGCGCCTTTTTGCAAAGGCGCTCTTTTGAGATTCTACGGAAACCGGTAGGGGCAATCTCCGTCGTTTGGCCGCAGCAAACAACGGAAGGGAGGGACAACCCGCCGGGACGGTCGATGCGTCCCGGCCGCTTAACGCCGCAGACGGGTGGTCAGATCGCGCAACTGTCCGAAGCTGATCGGCTTGATCAACACGAAGTCTGCCGTCTCGCGTACCTGGTCGCCCATCAATGCGTCTGCTGTGGTGACGACGATGCTGGTAGCGTTGAGCCGCCCTTCCGAGCGGATGAAGGAAAGAATCTGCGTTCCGGCTACTTGTGGCAGGTGCATATCCAGCACCACCACGCTGGGCGTTACGGCTTGCAAGCGCGTCATGGCTGTTTGGCCGTTGCGAATGATTTCAGTGGAAAAGCCAGCCGCATTCAAGGCTTCCGAAAAGATAACAGAGAGGTCTTCGTCGTCTTCGATGATCAGGCTAATTGGTTTCTCGGTTTCCATGGATTATTGCTCCTGTTGTTGCTTGGGAGGCTCGAAAGGCAAGATGACCGTGAAGGTACTTCCTTTTCCCACCTCGCTTTTCAGTAAGATGCGTCCACCCATCAGGCCGACGAGCCGTTTTACGATGGACAGTCCCAGGCCAATGCCACCGTGCGCACGGGTGGCCGTGCCGTCCACCTGGCGAAATGGGTCGAAGATAAAGGCTTGCGCGTCGGGTTTGATGCCAGGGCCGCTATCCGTCACGTCAAAACCCCATTCTTCTTCGCTCAGACGAAAGAGCCGCACACTGATCCCTCCTTTTTCAGTAAATTTCACGGCGTTGTTGACGAGGTTGATCAGCACTTGCAGCAAACGCTGCGCATCACTGGTAATCTGCTTGGGCAGGTCGGGAGCAATCTCGGAGGTCAGTTCCAGGCCCTTGGCGTTTGCCACTCTATCCATCACATCGTGCAGATTGTCTACCAGTTCGGCCACTTTGAACTTGGCAAACTGGAACTTGAGCCGCCCGGCTTCGATCTGCGCCTTGTCCAGCAGGTCGCTGACGATTTCGAGCAGACGCTGCGAGTTGGCCAAGATGCGGTCGGCGGCGTTTGCTTGCTTGTCGTTGACCGGCCCGTAGAAAGCGTCACGCAGCATTTCGGCGTAACCCAGAACAGCATTGAGCGGGGTGCGCAGTTCGTGCGAGACCATCGCCACAAAGGTGTTCTTCATCTCCTCCACTTCGGCCTCGCGGGTAAAGTCGCGCAGCACGGCTACATTGCCGAAGGCTTGCCCGTGGGCGTCGCGCACCGGCGCGGCGTTGACGGAGATGGTCTTGGGCCCCCAACGCACGCGCATGGGCGCCAGGGTAGCTTCGCTAATGTTCATGATCTGCAGCAGCACTTTGCGGTCTTCGGGTGAGAGTTGCGGCGACTCGGTGATAATGCCAATATCGCTGTTCAGAATGTTCTGGATGGGGATGTCGAGCAGGCGGCTGATGGCCGGGTTGGCCAGGATGGCTTTGCCCTTGACATCGAACACCACCACCCCGTCGGCGATGCCCTGTAAGATGGCTTGACGCTGGTTGGCCTGGGCCGCCTCGCGGGACAGCGACTCAGACAACTCGCGCGTACGATCGGCCACACGTTGGTCCAGTTCGGCATTGATCTCGCGCAGGTCTTTGAGCGCATTTTCCAGACTGCGCGACGAAAGCCAGGAGATCAGGGCAAGCATGTAAAAACCGGCAATCGCAGGCGTATTCGGAACCATGCCATTCGCAAGTGATAAAACGGCAATATCAATCGAACTCAACGTCGCCAGGATAAAACTTGCGCTCGAACTGAGCAACATGCTCGACATTACGATGGGAATCGAGAAAACGATCAAGGTGCGGCCGTTGGCAACCTGATCGGGCGTATCGCTAAAAGTGAAGGCGAGAACGAGGAAGAGCAGGAACACGACGCTTGCAACCGGCCCTGACCAGAAGCGATTGATCGCGAAAATAACAGCCGAGGAGGCAAGCAGGCCAATCCCCACTAATTCGATGAAACTGTAACCAGGCTGGTTCAGAACATTTGGATTAAAAGCAATAATCAATCCTGTACTGATGACCACAAGCAAGCTCAGGACAAACGTGCCTGTCAACAGGATATTCAAAAGTTTGCGTCGACGCAAATCGTCTGCGTCTGTTGTCGATATATCCCCTAGTTGTGTCCAAAATAGATGAATTTGACTGATCATAAGCTTTGCTCGGCAAGAATAAGGCTGCTCAAGACCGCAGACTCGACCACCTTTTCAGGACAGTAAAGTGCTTTGCCAATCCAGAGCGGTACCTTTGTGTAACTACTGTGAGATTTAAGCCATGCCTGCGCACGTCGAATGGCGTAGCGCATCTCGGAACCGCCATTGTATCGCAACCAGATGGCGAGCGCCTGCAAGCTGTAGGCTGTTTCCTCTGCAGTGGGCACTTCATAGTAGCCCCAGGAACCATCCTTGTTCTGTGTTCTTAGCACCCATTCTACAGCACTTTTTAAAAATGGTGCTTTGTAATCGGCACAGATAATAAGAGCGTGTGAAGTTGCGTAATAGGGAGAAGCATGCCACTTGTCCATCCAAAAGGCGTTCGCCACTTGTGTAGATTCTAGAAAATTCAAGATTTTCTGGACCCGCGGGTTTGCAACTTCGATCCCGGCGCTTTTCAGAGCACCCAGAATATGAATATTGGCGCTGATCGATGGATCGGCTTCCAGCGCAAAGCAACGGAAGTAGGTATTTTCCTCATATTTGAGGACTGCTTCCAAATCGACTTTGCGGCCAAATTTGCTCAATATTTCGAAGACCAGGCCTGTATCATCGCCATCTTTGGGTGTGTACTCCGACGCGTGACCTATTCCTGTACCAGGCTGCCACGTTGCTTCTAAAAAGTCGAGATGCGGCAAACAGGTCTTAATGGTTTCAATATCATTTTGCCCGGTAAGATGCAAATTCCAGAGCACCCAGGCCGGCTCAAAGATATCGAAAGGCGCAACGTCGGGCGCGCCGCCGCTGGCAGAGGCCCATTTGCGGATGTAAGCCAGCGCCTTGTCGTTGTTCGGCGACAGATGTAAAAGATAGTAAGCCGTCGCCGATGGACTGTTGGCAATGGAGCCATTGTCTTCTTGAAGGTTATCACGGTCAAACATATCACGACCATCCACGCCAGCCATTTCGGCAGAAAAAGCAACGGTAATTTGGCGGCTGATTTTCAGTCCGGATAACTTAGCCATCTTCGCTTTCCGTAAGCCATTAAGCCTGCCTAATATTCTATCTCCTTGTTGCTTGATAATTCCAAGCTTTTCGGCCTCTGCAACCAACGTTGCTGCAATCATCTCAAACCCAACCGTGGCGCCATTCGGATCAGACGCCAATCCTTGTGTTGCGTTTGACGTGATCTGTTCGAGGGCCATCAACCCTCTGTCGATTTGCGTTCTATCATTTGCGCGACGACCTCTACGCGTCAGCACAATCATTGCCGCCAAGGTAGAGATAACACGATCATGATAATAGCGAATATCCTCGGTGCCCCAACTACCATCCGACAACTGATTCTCTGCCAGCCAACCTAATGCACGATTGCTTATCTCTGGTTCAATTTCACCTAATCGTGCGAGCCAAGCAGTATCGTACGCCGTATTCGACATATGACCAGGACCGACTTCTTTCAGCAGGGTCTGAAAGTTTTGCACCATTATTGAACTCCACGACACAGCATTATGATAGAAATAAATTCCATCTTCCACTTTAGTTTCCGCTAAGTCATATTTGACAGAATCACAAACTTGTGTATAAGACATTTTTCGCACTTTTGTTGTTCATTCTGCCTTTAAAGAAAACAAAAATCTGCACGAAAAGTTCTAAATAGTTGTCAAAAAGACTGTTTTTCACGCATACACAGTATTCCCAATTTGTCAAACACCAGTTAGCGGAAAAGTAAAGTTCCAATATATTTGCTTTTGGAAAAGCATAAGAATTTATCGTTACTCTTTTATGTAGTGATTCACCTCTAATCTGGGATACCAGATACCGCTTTGTAACTCACCAACGCCAAGCACATTCTTCTGATTCTGGCTATAGAAATTTTGCATGGTTGACCAATCTTCTTTGGACATCGTTGCATAATCAGGTTCATTCGCCTGGCGCAAGTACAAATGGTCATAAAGGATTCGACGAAGCTGTTCAACGTTCAGATAAAGCGACGGGGTCACCGTAAAATACAAATCTTCTTCTCCAAGCCCCAAGAGCGGATAATCGAAGACGCTGAATTTATCAAAGCCGATAAAGAGGGTGGCCGGATCAACGTACTCCCCATAGTAACCCTCTACAATTGCCCGGCGCGTAGGCGCATGTCCGTGTTGCTGGTAATAACGCACCGAAAACTCGGAAACGTTTTCGGTGGCATCGTTGCCGAACGCGCCGTAAAACAGCCGGTAACGGTTGTGCTTCTTCGTGTGTTGGGCAATTTTGTCGAACTGTTCGCCCAGGTAAGCGTACGACGTGCCGTCGAGCTGGCGACGGTAATCCCCGTAGAACTTTACGCGTACCTGGTATTCCTTGTAGAACGACAGGAAATCCGAATGGGTGACCAGGCGTTCGAGCCCCTGCACGCCAATCCGTTGAATGTACTCGTTACCGCGCGAGAACAGTTCGCTGCCAAAAACCGGGACGATCAGTGTATCCAGCCCATGGTCGAAACACAACTTGAAAATCTCGACGTGCCGTTTTCCAGAGAGGTCCATGTAGGCCTCTACCCAGTTGCCCTGCGCCTTGTCGGCATGTTCGAGCAAAAACCAGCGTCGCGTACCGTTGATAGGGAAGACACACACCTGTGGGCTTTCAGCGCGAACGAGTTGAGCTACTTCTGGCGTGGGCAGTTTCAGAAATTCTTCGAGTGAAATGGGCATAGAATTTTTCCAACACGTGCCGGTGCTGCAGAATCGGCCTGACCTCGAGAAGGATGGATTTGCCTGCTTCCATCAGACCTTATCAGGACTTCCATTTATTTTATTGGCCCTCTGGGATGAGTGAGAGGAAGCAGCTTTGTGTGAGTGTTGTGTGCGACGCAATTCCCAAAGAACCTATTTATCTGTCGTTGTGAACGTGTTATGAGGCGGCTCACGTTATTTATTTTACATGCGCAGCCGGTAAATTCTCGTGGCTACTTTACGTCTTGCAAAGATGTAAGGGAAGATTGCGTTTGACACAACGGGGGTCATTCTCCCCGATTGGCACTGAGTTTACTGCAAAACGGTCCCTTCCAGTAGTACACGAAAGGGTAAGAAAATCACTATTTTTAAAGAAATAACGGCTTCGTGCCCCACGCCTTTTCCGGCGTGGGGCACGCGTTTTCCTACATCTCTCCCATCTGTCCCGACCCCATCAGCATGTCCATACACTGAAGGTATTCCTGCCAGCCGGGATAAAGGGCAAAATCAGCCTCGTTGAAGGCTTCGTTTGGATAAATTGTTTTGACCCGCAGGAAATCATACAGCGCACGCTGTTCCTTGGTAGACTGGTACATCTCGGCCAGCGATTTCCCGTAATGATAGTGCCGCTGTCCTCCGGACACGCGCGACAGCATCGTCTCGACCCGCGCCTGGGTGCTCTCCGACGGCAGGTCACATTGCTCATCGAGGAACCGGCACAGGCGGGTGCACTCACCCACCGGGTCGTCCACCAGGCGGTCGTAGGCAATAAAGAGCTTGTGTGGGCTATTTTGCGTAAAGGATAGGATGTTGAGCATGCAGAACTGCCAGTAAGCAAACGCCGCCGAGAAGGGCAAATTTTCCTGGTCGAGCAACTCCGTCTTGGCGGCGGAAAGCGCCGTCTCGGCCGGGTGCCGCACAGTGACAATATAGATGGCATCCTCCCAAAATTTGGTCCAGAAGGGCAGGGTCAAAGGCAAACGCGCGTCTTTCCATATCCAGGCAATGGCCTTCTCTTCCGAGGTGCGATTATCCATAGAGCGGACGAGTTGCAGTGCCTTGTCTTGATAGGTCTGCTCGGCAGCCTTTTTGGCCAGCAAGTCATTCGGGAGAGGCACCCGGTCGTTATTGTCCAGAAGCTCGTCGTTGAGCTGCTGCAACGGCACGTATTCCATGTACCCATAGCCGCGCGGGTCGTTTATGTCAGATTTCCAAAGTTCGTTTTCCTGTCCGGCATAAGCGCCCCATCGACGAACCAGGTCAGCGGTGAGCGAGGTGCCGCTACGCAGCACACCCAAAACAATCACTCTTTTCGGCATCCTTATCTCCTCCATAAATATAATTTGGCTGTGTTGTTATGAAGCGTAGGAATCAATAAAGCCATTCAATTAAAAATATTTACCAATCCATCTTCCAAACGCAAACAACGTCTTGCTGGATGCCGCGAACAATAGTTTGTTGTTGTCCTCCTTCTCGAACCCCAATTTTTCTTTAAAGTCATACGATCCGCTACCCCAACGCAGGGTGTGATTATGATGCGCAAAAGCGACTTTCAGATTCTCGTACATCAAGATCAAGTAAATGAACGGTTGGTCCACTGTGCCCAGGCCGGTATTGACCTGCGCGCCGCAGTCTTCGAGGATGATATTGCAGCCCACCAGTTGCCCCTCGATGGTGGCATATACCCAGGTGCCGCCCACTTGATCCAGGTTTGTCATCATACCTTCAATCCACGGATTGAACGCCGAGTCGAACTTTTGCTCGATCCGGCGCACCAGGGGCATGGCCTCGGCCATGCGCTCCACTCGCGGCGAGGTGCCCACCGTCACGTTCAGGTCGCGCGCCTTGTTCTGGATGTACTGGTAGTGACGCCGAACCTTCTTATTGGCGGCCAGGTACTCGTCGAACGACTCCCACGACACATCCAGATGGGTGCCCGGCGAGGAGACCGTCAACGGGATGAACGTTTCAGGCCAGTCCTTCACCTCCTGGCTCGACATAAAATCGAACAACAGAAAAGACGCGTGCTGTTCCCTTTGGACGTCCAGCGCCGCTTCGGCCAAGTGGTTGCGCAGCGTCTCTTGCCTGTCATCTTCCGGCAGGAACAACCCGGATACACCGCCAAAAGGCGAGCGACAGATCAAAAGCGGACGGCGCTGCAAGACTGCCGTCAGCCCACGGCGCAGCAGCCTGGATTGAACCGGCAGCGGCTCGTTCCCCACCAACCAGAGTGTGGCGCAGGCAACGGGTTGGCCCTGGTCGTAGGCGACGAGGTAAGTGGGTGAGCAATCATGCATCACCGCCTCGCCGTAGCAATACCATCGATAACTTGTAAAAGGTCGACCCTGGCTGATTCGCCTCCACAGGTCTTGCCCAATATCCAGGATAGTGGAATATGTTTTGACCTCGATCGAAGGAGCAGGAGCCGGATTCTTCATCATGAGTCTTATGGCCTTATTTTACTTTTTTCGATGGGCTCGCCCCATTACTAAATGCTAAGTTGGCCTTTGCAAAACCGTTAACCGATCAGCGCGCGGTTTTGCAGTTCCCACATCTGCTTATAGAGACCCTTTGCCGCCAATAACGCGGCCTGCGTGCCGCGCTGTACCACCCGGCCTCCCGCCAGCACCAGGATTTCATTCATGGCTTCCAGCCCCACCAGCCGGTGCGTAATCCACAGTACCGAGCGCCCCGTCGTCACCTGTTGGAGCGTCTCGATCAAGCGGCGCTCGGTGGCAGCGTCCAGGTTGGCGGTCGGCTCGTCGAACAGGAAGATGGGCGTATCCTTGAGCAAGGCGCGCGCAATCGAAACGCGCTGGCGTTCGCCGCCCGAAAGCTGCACGCCACGCTCGCCCACCTCCGTCAGGTAACCGTTGGGCAGGCCAACGATGAACTCGTGCAACTGCGCCGCCACGCAGGCCGCCTCGATCTCGGCTTGCGTGGCCCAGGGACGCGCAAGCAGCAGGTTGTCGCGCAGGCTGGCGTTGAACAGGTAAGTCGACTGCCCCACCAGGCTGAGCATGCGGCGCACATCCACAGTGTTGTAGTCGCGTATGTCCTGGCCGTCGAGCAAAATCTGCTCTGCGCCGGGCTCCCAAAAGCGCATCAGCAGGTTAACAAGCGTCGATTTACCTGCGCCGCTCGGGCCCACCACGGCCAGCTTCTTCCCGGCCGGTAACTCGAAATCGATGCCTTGCAACACCGACGTGGACTCGTAGGCGAAGTTCAATCCGCGCACGCGCACATTCGCCGAAGCGGGACGCGGCAGCGGTTGGGACGGCTCCGTTACCACCGGCGTCTCATCCGCAATTTCGAACAGCCGCCGCGCCGACTGCAGGTTGGCCTCCAGCAGTTGCGCTGCCTGTGGCAGGTTCTGCACTGCCTCGAAGCTCGCCATCGACCCCAGCACGATGACCGCCAGGAAAGTGCCTTTAAGCTGCCCGCTCGCCACCATGGGCACGGCCAGCACCAGCATCAGCCAGACGCCCAGACCCGTGAGCAGACTGTTCAACCCGGACTGGATGCTGTTCAAACGCGCCATGCGCGTCTGCACGCGAGAGAGCCGGCTCCCCGTCTGCCGGATGCGCGCCAAGGAAGCCTGTTCCTGCCCAAACGCCACCAGGTCCGGCAGCCCCTGAACGGCGTCCACCAGGTCGGCGCGCAGCGCGGCGCGCGACTCGACCAGTTCCTGCCCCGGACGGTGGTTGAGCGTCAGGTTCAGAATGGTCAGGCCCAGGCCAACTGCCAACAGGAAAGCCACGATCACCCCACCCAGCACGGGAGCGAACGCGCCCATAAAAACGGCCATCGCCAGTATCACCACCACGGCCACCAACGGCGGAGCCAGCACGCGCACATACAGGTTGTCCAGCGTCTCCACGTCGGAGATGACACGGCTGAGCAAATCCCCGGTGCGGGCGGAAAGCAGCCGCGCCGGGGCCAGCGGCTCGAGCGCCTGGTAGAACCAGACGCGCATCCTCGCCAGCACACGGAAAGTGAGCGAGTGCGAGGCCAACCGTTCCAGGTAGCGGAACACGCCACGCGAGATGCCAAAGAAGCGCACTCCTACGATGGCGACTTCCAGATCGGCGATGGAGGGATGCAACGCCGCCGCCGAAATCAGGAAGGCCGAGGTGGACATCAGGCTGACGGAGGCGCCAATCGTCAGCGCGCCGAGCAGCACCGAGAGCAGCACGGCCGGCCAGAAAGGTACCACGAAGGAAAGCAGGCGGCGGAAGGTGGACATCCTCATCAGGCGCTCCGTACCAGCCCGGCGTACACACCCTGCCGGGCGATCAATTCCGCGTGGCGGCCGCTCTCCACAACCCTGCCGCGTTCGAGCACAAGGATATGGTCGGCGCGGTAGACGGTGCTCAGGCGGTGGGCGATGACCAGCGTAGTGCGCCCGGCCATCAAGGCCTGCACCGATTGCTGGAGTTGCGCTTCCAGGCCGGGGTCCAGGCTGGAAGTGGGTTCGTCGAGCAGCAGAAAAGGCGCATCTTTCAAGAAGGCGCGCGCCAGCGCCAAGCGTTGGGCCTGCCCGCCGGAGAGTCGTGCGCCGCGTTCGCCTACCGGCGTCTCGAAGCCGGACGGCAAGCTGGCGATGAAGTCCATCAGGCCGGCCTGCTGACAGGCGCGCACCAGTTCTGCTTCGGCAGCTTGCGGGCGGGCCAGTCGTAGGTTGGCAGCAATGCTCTCCTGGAAGAGATAGGGGGTCTGCGGCACCCAGGCAATAGACTCGCGCCAGGCGTCGGGGGCGAGCTCGGCCAGGGGCACGCCGCCCACGTGAATCTCACCGCTATCGGGTTCGATGAAACGCAACAGCAGGTTGGCAACGGTCGATTTGCCCGCGCCGGAGGCGCCCACCAGGGCGGTCATCTGCCCGGCGGCGAGGGCGAAGCTGGCGTCTTGCAGCGCGGGACTTTCCCGCGAGGGGTAGGTAAAGGAGACGCCGGAGAAGGTGATGTCGAATTTAACGGGAGTTTGGCTGCGGGGAGCCCGATCCGGCGCGCGTTGCGGGAGCGGGGTATCCAAAATTTCGAAGATACGCTGCGCGGCGCTGACTCCCGTCATCCCGGCGTGGAAGCGCAGTCCCAACATACGCAGCGGCAGGTAAAAATCGGGCGCGAGCACCAGCAGGAAAAAAGCCGGCAGAAATTGCATGTGATTGTAGAGCAGGCGCAGGCCGATTTCGACGGCGATGATGGCGACCGAGAGGGTGGTGAGCAGTTCGAGCGCCAGCGCCGAGAGGAATGTAATGCGCAGCACCTGCATGGTGACGCTGCGGTAGCGTTCGCTGACCTGTTCGATGACGTTGGCCTGGCTGCGCGACTGGTTGAGGGCTTTCAGGGTGGTGAGGCCCTGCAGCACGTCGAAGAAGTGCGCGGAGAGGCGGCGGAGTGTTTCGAACTGGCGTTTGGTCAGAGCCTCGCCGGAGCGCCCGATCAGGATCATGAAGAAGGGCACCAACGGCGCGGTGAGCAGGAAGACGATCCCGGAGAGTGGGTCGATGGGGAAGACCAACAGCAATACCGAGAGCGGGATGGCGACCGAGAGGATCAGTTGGGGCAGATACTGGCTGAAGTAGGATTCGAGGTTCTCGACGCCTTCGATGGCGGAGAGTGCCAGCTCGCCGGTGCGTTCGGACTGGGTGAAAGCCGGGCCCAGAGCGATCAGGTGTTCGAGCAGGTGCGTGCGCAGATCGCTCTTGACGTGTTGGGCCACCTGGTTGGCGCTCATTTCGGAGCCCGAAATGCTCAAGGCCTTGAGTGCGATCACCCCCACCAGGATGCCCAGCGGGAGGCTCACCTGGGCAAGCGTTTTTCCCAAAATAAAAACGTCGTTGATGATGCTGGCAAAGAGCCAGGCCTGGAGGATGGTCAACAGGCCGCCGAATAATCCCAGCGCCACCGTCAGCGTCAGTGCAAGGTGCGTGGAACGGGCCAGGGCCAGCAATCGGCGTGAGAACATGACGGTATTATAGTCTGCCCGCTTTGTAAAAGAACAATTCGGCACCATGGAAAATCCTAGAGAACCCCGAATGTGTTAAAATAGGCATACTTTAGAGGAGCGAGCATGTCTGAGATGGTTGAAGTCGTAATCGATAGCGTACGTGTGAGTTTGATGTCGCCTCAGCGCCTGGTCGTCCTGCGGGACTCCGGGTCTGAGCGTTACTTGCCGATCTGGGTCGGGCCGTACGAAGCCGAAGCCATCACGGTAGCGTTGCAGGAAATCGAGATGGCGCGCCCGCTGACCCACGACCTGCTCAAGAGTCTGTTCAAGACCTTCAACGCCGAAATCAAACGTGTGGAGATCGTCGCGCTACGCGAAGACATCTTCTACGGCAACATCGTCGCCGACGCCAGCGGGCAGGTTATCAACATCGACTCACGCCCCTCAGACGCAATCGCGCTGGCCGTGCGCGCCCACGTGCCCATCCTGGTGGACCCGTCCGTGATGAGTTCGGCGGCCATCGTCCCGGAAGACGACATCCGCTCCCAGACTTCGCCGCAGTCCTCGTCCTTGACCGAGAAACGCCCCCGCTCCGGCACTTTGCCCGAAAAGTTTTCGTCCAGGCCGGTCAGTTCGGAGGAGACCTCGCGGCTCTCGGTTTTCGAGGATTTCCTGAAAAACCTGGATAGCGACCAGCCGCCCAAGAAGAACGGTCCCAAATCGAACAAACCGAATAAACCGGACAAGCCCGACAAATCGGCCCCGTCCAACCCTCCTGACGAACCTGACGACAAACCCAAGAAAAAATAAGCGTTCCCAGAGAATTCCAGTCTTAACGAGGGGCAATCACGCCCGGCCTCTCAAGATCACCCAAAAGCGCCATCCTTTTGTTATCCAAGAAAAGGACACGACCGTTGTACAATAGGAAGAGTCGTGTCCTTTTACGTCCCCAACGAGTCCGATTATGTCTGAATTCATCCCTCCCGAAGCGCCCTACGAGGACGAGCAAGCCGCCCCCAGCGCCGGCGGACAGCCGCACAGCCGTGAGGCCGAAGAAGCCGCCATTGGCGCGGTGCTGATCAACCCGGAAGTCTATTACGACCTGGCGCAGTTCCTGCAGCCGGAAGACTTCTACATCCACCGCCTGCGCTTCGTCTGGGAAGCCTTCACCCGCCTGCACGAACGGCGCGTGCCGGTGGATACGTTGACTGTCAGCGAAGAACTGGAGGCCATGGGCTCCCTGGAAGAGATCGGCGGCCCGGCCTATCTGACGGCCTTGCTGAACCAGGTGCCCAGCACGCTCAACGCCGAGGCCTACGGCAAAATCATCGAAGCGGCCTCCATCCGCCGCAAACTGCTGAACGCCGCCAACAGCATCGCCACATTAGCTTACAACGAGGACGAAACGGTCGAGACGGTCATGGGAGAGGCCGAAAAGGCCATCTTCAACGTGGGCGAACGCAAACTGCGCCACGACGTACGCAGCATCCGCGAAGTGCTCTCGGACTACTACGACCGCATCGACGCGCTGGCGCGCCGCCCCGACGACATCGTGGGCGTGCCCACCGGCTTCGTCGACCTCGACAAAATGCTCGGCGGCTTGCAACCCTCCGACCTGCTCATCACCGCCGGTCGCCCTGGTCAAGGGAAAACGGCGCTGATGCTTACGGTGGCCCACAACGCCGCCTTGGTGCATAAAAAGCGCGTGGCAATCTTCTCGCTCGAAATGTCGAACGAGCAGGTCGTGCAACGTCTGATCGCCCAGGAAACCGGCATCGACTCGCAGCGCCTGCGCTCCGGCAAGCTGAACGACGACGATTGGCCGATCTTCAACCACGCCATCGAAGTGCTCGGCGACACGCGCATCTACCTCGACGACACCCCGGCGCTCTCACCGCTGCAACTGCGCACCAAGTGTCGCCGCCTGCACATGGAATTCGGCCTCGACCTGGTCATCGTGGATTATTTGCAACTGATGGCCTCCGAATCGCGCACCGAAAACCGCGTGCAGGAGGTCTCGTACATCTCGCGTTCGCTCAAACAACTGGCGCGCGAACTGGACGTGCCACTGCTGGCCGCCGCGCAGCTTTCGCGCGCCGTCGAACAGCGCGCCGACAAGGAACCGGTGCTTTCAGATTTGCGGGAAAGTGGGAGTCTCGAACAGGACGCCGACATCGTCATGTTCATCTATCGCGACGAGAAGGACCCCGCCATGCAAAACGTAACGCACCTCAAAATTGCCAAACACCGCAACGGGCCGGTGGGCATGGTGGATTTGATCTTCCGCAACAACCTGACCAAGTTCGAGAACGCCGCCACCCGCACGGTAGATTTATCTGAAGTGTAGGGCGGCGCATCGAACGCCCCGTAGCTTATGCCCCAATTTGACGGTTTTTCCTCCTCCGAAACGTTCACGTCCTTACCCGACAGCCTCTTCCGTTTGTTGGGCGAGATCGACGACCTGAACGAACTCAAGCTGACGCTCTACGTGCTGTGGCGCATCGAGCACATGGAGGGTGCTTTCCGGCGCATCCGCCGCGAGGAGATCATGGCAGACACAGCCTTCACGCAGACGCTCTCGGCGGCAGCGGTGGATTCCGGGCTGGAGAAAGCCGTCCGGCGCGGGACGCTGCTGCGGGTAGGGCAGGCAACGGGCGGCTCCTATTTTCTGAACTCGCCGCGCGGGCGGGCGGCGGCCGAGGCGTTGAAGAAAGGCCAGTGGCGCGAGACCGCCCGTTCCGAACCTGCCGCACCCGGCGAACGCCCGAACATCTTCAAGCTTTACGAAGAAAACATTGGACCGCTGACGCCGCTGCTGGCAGACGCGCTCAAGGACGCCGAGCAGGACTATCCGGCAGCGTTGATCGAAGCGGCCTTTGCCGAAGCCGTCAAACTGAACAAACGCAATTGGAAATATATCGAAGCCATTTTGAAACGTTGGAAGGAAGAAGGACGTGGCGAAAAGCAAGATCGACGAAACGCTGAAAAAGATCACGGACGCGACGTCGAACGCAAAGTTGAAGCGTTCCTCAAACGATCACGTTGATGACCCCGGCCTGCCCGGCGACCCGAACTGCCCGATCTGTCACGGGGTGGGCTATGTGCGCCGCGAGCTGCCGGTGGGTCATCCTGATTTCGGGCGCGTGTCGGTGTGTGAGTGTCGCCGCAAAGAGGTAGCCGGGCAGGTGCGTGATCGCTTGTTTTCGATCAGCCACCTGAACGAGTTAAGCCACCTGACCTTCGATAGTTTCGACCCGCGCGGGCGCAAAGGGTTGGGAGAGTTGCAGGCGCAGTCCATCGGGTGGGCTTATAACCACGCCCGGCAGTACGCGCAGTCCTTGAACGGTTGGCTGTTGCTGCAAGGCAACTTCGGTTGCGGCAAGACGCACCTGGCGGCAGCTATTGCGAACTTTGCGGTGCAGATGGGTGTGCCGACGCTCTTCCTGACCGTCCCAGACCTGCTGGATACGTTGCGCTTTTCCTACGACAGCAGCGACACCACCTTCGAGCAGCGCTTCGATGAGATTCGCAACGCCCAGTTGCTGGTGTTGGACGATTTCGGCACACAAAACGCCACCGGCTGGGCGCAGGAAAAGCTGTTCCAGATCATCAACTATCGTTATATCAACCACCTGCCGTTGGTGGTGACCACCAACCTGGCGTTGGACGAGATCGAGGCGCGCATCCGTTCGCGGCTGCAAGACCCCGAACTGGTCACGCTGGTGCGCATCTCTGCTCCCGACTATCGCCGCCCCGTCGACGATATGGGCCATTCGGAGCTTTCATCGCTGGATTTGCTCTCGAAGCGTACCTTTGGTAATTTCATTGAGCGGCGCGACGAGGGGCTCGCCGCAGATGAACTCAAGTCGCTGGAGAAAGCGCTCAAAGCGGCCACCGCGTTCGCAGAAAAACCGAGGGGCTGGCTGCTCCTCACCGGAGCATACGGCTGTGGCAAAACGCACCTGGCAGCGGCCATTGCCAATTACCGCGCGCAATTGGGGGATCCACCTCTGTTCGTCATGGTACCAGACTTGCTGGACCATTTGCGGGCGGCCTTCAATCCCAGTTCGGGCACAACGTATGACCGCCGTTTCGACGAAGTGCGCACTGCGCCGCTGTTGATCCTGGACGACCTGGGATCGCAGTCTGCGACGCCCTGGGCCCGCGAGAAGCTCTACCAACTGTTGAACTACCGTTACAACGCCGAACTACCCACAGTGATCACTGTGGCCGCAGACATGCTCGACGAAGTGGACAAACGCGTGCGCACACGCATACTCGACGAGCGCATTTGCAACGTCGTGACCCTGTCTGTGCCGGCCTTCGTAGGGACGAAGAAGAAAACCCGAAAATAAGGGGGCAGTCCTGGCCGGGATAAAAATCATCGTCGGTCATTACTTCTGAGATGGCCGTATGACCGTCTCATTTCATTCCTATCCTCTCGGCGATTTTTATCAAAATTATGACAAAAATCATTGTTATTCAGGGCGCCTCATGCTAAAATAGCGCAATTCGACCGGATTGGGCCGATTCGACTTTTTGCATAGGAGAAACCATCTATGAGTTTTGTCCAGACGGTGTTACTTGGGGCAATCGCCGGATTTACAATTTATCTGGGGCTGCCTCTGGGCAGGGTCAAAGGGATGTCAGAGAAGATACGCTCGTTCCTCTCGATGATCTCGGCGGGCATTTTGCTATTTCTGTTCTTCGACATCTTTCACCAGCTTTCAGACCCCATCGAAACGGTGTTGACCCAGGCCAACTATTCACAATTCTTCGTCCTTATTGTCATTTTTATGGTCGGGTTCGGCGTAGGACTGATCGGTTTGGTCGCCTTCGAAGGACGCTTCATCCAGGCGCGTTCTGCGAACAGTCAGACTTTATCTCCCACACATTTGGCGTTGATGATCGCCATCGGCATCGGACTGCACAACTTCTCTGAAGGACTGGCTATCGGCCAATCAGCGGGGCGGGGCGAAATTGCTTTTGCAGCGCTGCTGATCGTCGGTTTTGGGCTGCACAACGCGACAGAAGGTTTTGGCATTGTCGGCCCGCTTGTCGGCAACGAGCGACCTTCGTGGGGCTTTCTGGGCCTGGCTGGCTTGATTGGTGGCGGCCCCACTTTTCTGGGAACGATGGTGGGGTATTACGTCGTCTCCAGTTCGATGTCGGTGCTCTTCCTATCCCTGGCGGCCGGCGCCCTGGTCTACATCATCGGCGAGATGTTCCGTATAAACTGGCGCACAGCAGTCAAGTCACCGGCAAGTTGGGGACTTTTCGCTGGTTTTGTATTTGCTTATCTGACAGACCTGGTGCTCACAATCGCGGGGGTTTGAACCCTGTTAAACCATAAAGTGGCAGCCACCATGAGAGGGCTGCCACTTTTACTTTCTCGATAAATTATTTATAGGGTTTACTAACCACAAAATTGTCGAACAGAATATCGGCTCCGGCAGTATCGAATGTGCCGGCGATCAGACCAACGTCCCCATTGCTGAAGGAAGAGTCCTGGGCGCTGGCTGCCTTCTGCCCATTCACATACAACGTGAGTGCATCTCCAACGCAGTCAGCACGCAAGTGATTGGTGGCGGTCCCTTGTTTGACCGTGTCACTAGGCTGCAGGTTGTGGTCAGACGACGAAATGGTGGTCGGGTTGCCATCTTTCACCAAGACGATGCCAACGTAGCCATCGCTGGAGGCCAATAACTCGTAGAAATTGCTGGTATCCTGGTAACGACAAAGGATGCCAAAGTCGTTATTGTCCGGGCCGCCGTTCTTGGTCGCATCCACTTCGGTGCTGACATCACTTGGCAACGTGGTCAGGCCGGGGTTGGCCCAAAAGTCAAACTGGGTCTTATTGACCATAATACGATAGCTGTTGTTGTAGTAATCTGTGATACCGTCGGCATCATTTCTACTATCCCAACCGCTTGATGTATTGGAAAAGTCGTCCCGGAACAGGACATTGCTATTACTATTGCCTCCCTGACCGTTTGGCAAAAGATTCCCCCCAAACGAGCAGGCCAGGCTCGCAAACAAAAGCACGACGACGGCAAAAAATACAGGACGTTTCATTGGGCACTCTCCTCTGGGATTTAGAATTATAGTATAGAGCTTTTGGGAACAACGTTCAATGCCCCTTGCGTAGGATGAGTGATAGATAATAACGGTCGATGCACAATTTGTCACGTCTCGCCGGGTTTCCTGGGGGCCCTATTTATTGGGCACGGTTCAGATGTGAGAAAAAGCACCTTTACAAATTAGAGACAGGTAGCCACTGAACGGATAAGATTAAGTTGTTGTACAAAACTTATCAGACAAGAGGCTACCTGCGATGACAGTTTAT
>JBJKRF010000105.1:0-58242 GCA_046704785.1 Anaerolineales bacterium
ATTCTTTTAACCACCAAGGACACGACGAGCACGAAGGAAAAAGCGGGCAAAACCTTGAAATTTCCTCCTTCGTGCACCGTTCTGGCCGTCGTGGTTCAGATTTTCCCGCCATGAACGGGAGAGCCCTCCTGAATTATACGCCACGACGTAGCAAAAAAAAAACGTGCGCTCTTCCCTTACATAAGGGAAAAGAGGCACGTCTGCGTCTCTATTGGAAGGCCTTAACTATGGGTATTCTGTCAACCAAATTCGAGAGAGCCGGAAAACTATCGTGGCTGAGTGATCGATTGATCTCCCACTCGCAGCGCCGGCATAGGAGAATGCCGCGGACGAGTGTTCGATTTCTTCATGGCCTCGCTTCGCGGTCCCGCCACCAAACGAGAAAAACACCGCCCATCATTCAAGCGAAAACTCTCGGTTGTATTACCGGCCGGGTCGGTTTCGACGACACGCGCTTTAATCAAATACTCCTTGACGTAAGCAAAAGGCCACTTCTCAGTTATCTCTCGGAAAACATTTCCATCAACTTCGTATTTAACAGACATTGAATTGCTCCTGACTGAGGTAACAATCTCCTTTATTCTACATCTTTCCATATCAAGGGCGCAATGGGTGAATCACCTAACAAAATTGAAGGTTTAGGCTGCTCGAAAGCCTGTCCAGCGCGCCATTGGTAACTGTCATTACGACAGCCTGCCATCTCACAAGGTGGCAGATTTTTTATGCCAGTCTGTCGCTTGCTCGAAAGCCCGGCCTGCCCGCAAGAGTTTCGACTCCCCCCACGCCTCGCTGATGAGTTGTAACCCGATTGGCAACCCGGCTGACGAGAATCCGCACGGCACGGAGAGCGCCGGCAAGCCCGTCAAATTGAAAGGCGCGGTGAACCAGGTCAGGCGGCGCGCCTGCTCGATGGCGTCACTTCCTTCGAGGGGCGGCGCAGGAACGGGCGTGGTTGGCGTCAACAGCAAGTCAAAGTTCTCGAAAAAAGTCTCCATGCGGCGGCGCATCTCAGCTTGGGTGCGGCGCGCCAGGCTATACTCGCCAGCCGTAAACTTTGCGCCCGTTTGCAGACGCTCGCGCACATCGGCCCCAAATTTTTTGGGCGACTGCACCAGACGCTCACGGTGAAAGGCGGCTGCATCGGCCTGCACCATCAGTGCATTGGCCTGGGCCGCTTTGCGCAAGAAAGAGACATCTACCGCCTCGACGATGGCCCCAAGCTGCTCGAAAACTCCGGCTGCCGTTTTCACCGCTGCCTGCACCTCCCCATTCGCTGCCTCGGCATACCGGCCTGCGGCCAACGCAATCCGCCAGCCGCGCACGCCCGCTTCGATTCCAATGAGAACATCTTCCAGCGCAACGTGGGCCGATGAAGGATCGCGCGCATCGTAGCCGGCCAGCACTTGCAGCAGGATGGCGGCATCTTTGACATTGCGCGTCAGCGGCCCGGCATGATCGAGATTCCACGAAAGCGGGAGCACACCGCGCAAACTGATCCGTCCATAGTTGGGTTTCAAGCCGACCACGCCGCACAGACTGGCCGGGATGCGGATCGAACCCCCCGTATCCGTGCCCAGCGCTGCCAGACACATCCCTGTGGCGACGGCCACCGCCGACCCGCTGGACGAGCCGCCCGAAATACGGTCGGTATCCCACGGATTGCACACGCTGCCATAATGTGGATTGGCACCGGTTACGCCCAGGGCGATTTCGTGCGTATTGGTTTTGCCCATCAACACCGCGCCCGCTTCTTTGAGCTTTTTGACGGTGACAGCGTCTTCCGTCGGAATGTGATCTGCAAAGTGGGGCGTCCCGGCGGTGGTGCGCACGCCTGCTGTATCGTACAAGTCTTTGACCGCCACCGGAATCCCGGCCAGTGGCCCGTCTGGCACGGAATCGGGGTGTGGATGCAGCACAGTGATAAAAGCGTTCAACAACGGGTTGAGACGCTCGATCTGGCGGGAACAGGCAGCGGTGAGTTCGAGTGAAGTCAATCGTCCGGCGCGGAATTGCTCGCGAGCAGAGACGATGTCGATAGCAGCAAGGTCCATATCCCAATCATAACGCAAACAGGGATGAAAACATCCCTGTTTGCGCCCACGTCCAGCTAACGCCGCAACTCAAGAAAATTGCGGTACTAGAATAACCCGACGACTTTTTCCGTTTCCAGGTCGAGGTCGACATCGTAGAATACCGGACGGGTGGGCAGGCCGGGCATGGTGCGCATCTCGCCCAACAACGGATACAAGAATCCGGCGCCGACGCTGGCGTGGATTTCGCGCACCGGCACGCGGAACCCGTTGGGCGCACCCTTCAGGTTGGGGTCGGTGCTGAAAGAGAGATGCGTTTTAGCCATGCACAGCGGCAACCGGTCGAAACCCAGGCGCGTATACAACTCAATCTGAGACTCGGCCTGCGGCGAGTAGTCGACGCCGTCTGCGCCGTAGATTTCGCGGCAAATGACTTCGATCTTTTCTTTGATGGGGCCGTCCAGCGAGTACAGGAAGCGGAAGTTGCTAGGCTGCTCGGCTGCGCGCACTACTGCTTCGGCCAGCGCAAGAGCACCGCCGCCGCCGTCCATCCAGTGCGAGGCAGCCACGGCGTCCATCGCGCCGAATTCGAGCGCGGCCCGCCGGACGAGTTCGATTTCGGCGGGCGAATCGTCTGTGAACGTGTTGACCGCTACCACGACGTTCACGCCATATTTGAGCGCGTTCTCGATGTGCCGTTTCAGGTTATCCAGGCCCTTTTGCAGCAGGTACAGGTTTTCGGCGGTGTATTCCGCAGCGAGGGGTTTACCCGCCACCACCTTGGGGCCGCCGCCGTGCATCTTCAAGGCGCGGACGGTGGCAACCATCACCACCACGTGCGGGATCAGACCCGAATAGCGGCACTTGATATCAAAGAATTTCTCCATGCCGATGTCTGCGCCGAAACCCGATTCGGTGACGACATAATCGGCCAGTTTGAGGGCGATCTTATCGGCGACGATGGACGATTGCCCGTGAGCGATGTTGGCAAACGGCCCGGCATGCACAAAGACGGGTGTTCCTTCGAGGGTTTGCATCAAAGTAGGTTTGATAGCATCCCGCATCAGCACGGTCAGCGCGCCCGCCACGCCCAGGTCTTCAGCAGTGACGGCTTCACCGCGCCGGTTGGTTCCGATGACCATGCGCCCCAGGCGTTCGCGCATATCTTCCAGCGAGGTGGTCAGCGCCAGAACAGCCATGATCTCGCTCGCCACCGTAATATCGAAGCCGGTGCGACGCGTCATACCTTTCTCTTCGGGGCCAAGCCCGATCTCGATCTCGCGCAGGAAACGGTCGTTGGTATCAATCACCCGCCGCCAGGTAATCTGCTCCGGGTCGATGTCCAACCGGACGAAACGGGAGCGCTCTTCGGGGGTCAGTTCGTCGGGGTCCGTTTTGGAAATACCCAACTTCTCCAAACGGCGCAGCATCGACGGGGAGAAACGCCGCGTTCCGTCCCTGGCAGGCGGGCACAAGGCGTTGAACAATTTTTCATCATCCTGGTGCGCCTCGTGGTAGATACGCGCGTCGATCGCCGCAGCCAACAGGTTATTGGCGGCCGTGATGGCGTGAATATCGCCGGTCAGGTGCAGGTTGAAATCTTCCATCGGCACAACCTGGCTGTAACCGCCGCCCGCCGCCCCGCCTTTGATGCCAAACGTAGGGCCTTGCGAAGGCTGGCGGATACAAGTGAAAACGCGCTTGCCGAGATGCGCACCCAGCGCCTGGCTCAGCCCTACCGTGGTGGTAGTCTTGCCTTCGCCGAGCGGCGTGGGCGTGATGGCAGTCACATCGATGTATTTTCCATCAGGTACGTCTTTCAAGCGCTTGAGAATACTTAGTTTGACCTTGGCTTTGTACGGCCCGTAGAATTCCAGTTCGTCGGGAAGAATGCCGGCTTGCTCTGCCACTTGCACGATGGGCATAAGCTCCGCAGCCTGGGCAATCTCGATGTCGGACGGGACAGGTCGTTGGGTTTTCAAGGGGGTTGGAATGAAATTACGAATCATCTGCCTCTCCTATCTGTGTAGAAGACATTCATATTGTGACTAATTTCACTGCTCAAAACAATGGCATTCTATCCCCTCTTTTGGATGTCGTGTATCATGCCATCCACCCATCGTTGCTGAGATTTCGGTCACGCTTCTCATTCCCCCAATTGCCGTACCGGTTTTCAGGCTGTAATCAGCGTTCCCAGGCATTCTCCCCCCAATGCCCGTTGGAGATACCCCGGTGTTTCTCCAGAGAAGATTTGCACCGTCAAATCGGGCACCTGCTGCACCAACGTCAACATTTGCGTCACTTTGGACTGCATGCCCCCGGTGACATCCACCGCCTGACTGGCGCCCACCCCGCGCCGGACCTCGTCAAACGAGGCCGGGGTGATCGTTTCCACCCGCTGCCGGCGTTGTGGAAAATCGGCCCAGACCGCCCCTTCGAGACCTGCCAGCAAAACCCGCTGCGGACGGAGTTCCTGTGCAAGGTGCACAAACAGGTCTTCCGTCGAAAGGATCGTCCCGCCGCGCACCTCGTCCACGATCACATCCCCGTAGACCACCGGCAGCAGGTCGTTCGCCAGCGCCGCCTTCAGCGGCGTCAAGTTCCAGGCCTGGATGTGACCATCGCTGGCAACCACCGCCGAGACCGGCGAAAAGGCCACCGCAGGAATCCCGCCAGCGTGCAGGCAATCCATCACGAAACGGTTCAGCGCCGAGGCCTGGAACCAGACTTCGGCGAAGCCTTTCCAGTCTTCGAGCTGGTGCACGCCGTTGCGGGTACCGTACTGCCGAGCAGCCGTATGCCCAAAGGAGCCGGAGCCGTGTCCCAAAATGAGACGTAGCGCTGGGTGAGTCCGCCGTGCCGCCGCAATTTCAGCGACGAGCTGCCGGAGCCGGTCGAGGCGTGGGGTGTACGGCTGCCTCTTGTCCGTAATCAACGATCCGCCCAACTTGAGCAACACCAATTCCGTCATGGCCCTGTTTTACCATAGCCGCTGAAAGGCCGCAACGGTCGCGCGCTTGCTTCAACCGCCAGCTTGTATCGTCTCAGGCCGTATCGTTTCGCCGGTTTCAAACATGCTATAATGCCGACGATGGACATCAAAACAGGGATTCAAACGGCTCTTATTCTCTGTGGACTTGGCGTCATCATTAGCGCCTGGGTAGGAATCAACTCGATCCGCTCCGGGCGCAAACTGGTTTATTTCCGGCTGCGCCAGCAACGCATCAATAGTGGCTGGCGGCTGATCATGGTGGCAGCGGCGCTGGTGGTGGTTGCTTTTATCCTGAGCCATTGGGGAGAACCAGTAGCTTATTACTATTTTCCGCCCTCCCCCACCATCACGCTGACGCCCACCATCACGCTGACGCCCACGATTACCCTGACCCCCACCATCACGCTGACGCCTACGATTACGGACACACCGGCGGAAAGCCCAACGCCCACCATCACGCTGACGCCTTTCCTGCCGCCTGCCATCCAGGCTTTGTTCTCCAGCACCGTCACCCCCAACCCCGACGCCGTTTTCAGCCCCCTGATCTTTGCCCGCACCCTCGACCAGAACTACCAGCCCGTAAATGCGGCGACGGTGTTCAATAACCCAATTACAAAGATCGTGGCCGTCTTCAGCTACGACAAGATGCTACCCGGCGTGCAATGGACGGCGCTCTGGTACCGCGACGACAAACTCGTCCATTATGAGACCAAGCCCTGGGACGGTACCACCGGCGGCTACGGATTCAGCGAATGGGGCCCACCGGCCGACGAGTGGCTGCCCGGCAACTACACCGTCCAGATCTTCGTCGGCGAGGATTGGAAAGTCGTCGGGCGCTTCACCGTTCAAGGCCAACCGCCGACGGCCACCGCCACCATCAAGCCGACGAGCACCCTCACGCCGAGCGCTACCCCCTCGCCGTCGATCACGCCGCTGCCATCGCGCACCCCACGCCCAACCAGCACACGACGGCCTTCGCCCAGCCCGCGTCCCAGCGACACACCCTGGCCCAGCGCCACGCCCTAGGGGAGAGTTATGAACGCCTCGTCCCTACAGTCCCGGTTGAATGGTTCACCGACCACACGTTTTTTGCGTGAACTGTTCGGGAATTCGCTGCACTTCCCCATCGCGAACATCGTCCTGGAGATGCTGGCAGGCGGCCCAGGCGCCTACTTCGCCTCGCCAGACCCCTACATTCTGCTGCTGGCGGGCGTGCTGCAAGCTTACTTTCTGAATCGTTGGGAAGGCCGGAAGCGCCTGCCCGGCAACCTGATCGGGCCGGCCCTGTACACGCTCGTCGAAGCCGCCATCGAAGGCGCCAGCTTCTTCCACGCGCCGAACCATACGCTTTATTGGGCCATCGCCCTGATCTTCGGGCTGACCCAGGCCATCCGTCCTTCGGCCAGTCGTCTGCTCGCTGCGCTGACCATCCTGATCGAGGAGGTTTCGCGCGCCAGCATCTTGCTGCTGATGTATTACATCTTCGAAATGAAAACCAGTCCGGTACAGACGGCCAGCCTGTCGGTTTTCTTCTCCGATCCCAGCCATCAGTTCGTCACCGTCGTAGCGTTGCTGCTCGGCCTGACCGCCGGTCTCGCCAACCTGACGGCCCAGCATTACCTGGCATTGTTACGCGAGACCCTGACCCAACTCCGCACGTATTCCGAATGGTTTCTGGGGCACGACCTGCTGGAAAAGGCCATCAGCAACCCCGACGCGCTGCAGCTCCAACGCCAGGAACACACCGTACTGTTTATGGATATTCGCGGATTCACCGGCTGGAGTGAAACCCGCACACCCGAAGAGGTGGTGAGCATGTTGAATCGTTACTACCAAATTGCGGAAGCCACCCTCAACCAGCATCACGTTATCAAAGTCAAATTTACCGCCGACGAGGTGCTGGCAATCTTCCCCACCGTCGACTATGGCCTCCAGGCCGCGCTCGACCTGAACACACAGATTAACCAATACCTGGGCCGTCACGGGCTTTCGGTGGGCACCGGTATGCACAGCGGCCCCATGGTGGAGGGCTTGCTTGGCAGCAAAAACGTCAAGCTCTTCGATGTAGTTGGGGATACGGTCAACACCGCAAAACGGATCGAGTCCGCCGCCGGGCCGGGCGAGGTGCTGGTCTCCGAGCCGGTACGCCTGGCGCTGGGAGCCACCTTCCGGGCCGGGGCGAAGAGGCAGGTGGCGGTCAAGGGCAAGGACGAACCCGTTACCGTGTATCCGTTGGGATAACGGATACCACAATCACAGCATTCGCTTTTCCCGCCGGTAGGCGATCAACGCGCGCGCAAGTTGCGCACCCAGGCGGGCATTGTTCAACAACAGGGCCAGATTGGCGCGCATGGAACGGCCCTCGGTCAACTCATTGACGCGATTCAACAGGAAGGGGGTCAAACGCTGGCCGGTAATCCCTTTTTCTTCGGCTTCCTGCTGCGCCCGGTGTTCCGCGTGTTCCGCTTCGCCATGGGGCAACTCCGCCCCAGACGGCACCTGCTGGCAAACCAACACCGCCGAATGCATCCCCACGTTCCAGTGATATTGCGCAAACTTGACAACCTGCTCCGGCGAGTCCAGGCTGACGCTGACCGGCAGGCGCTTCCCGATGCTGAAAAACTCAGGGAATTTATCCGTCTGGAAACCGACCACGGGCACGCCAATGGTTTCGAGATATTCCAGCGTGGCCGGCAAATTCAGGATCGACTTGGCTCCCGCACAGACCACGATCATCGGCGTGTTGGCCAGCGCTTGCAAATCCGTCGATACGTCGAAGGTATGTTCGTGACGTTCGTGATGTCCCTGGTGCTCATGATGGACGCCGCCAATGCCGCCGGTCGCCAACACGTCGATGCCGGTCTTTTGGGCGACGAACAAGGTTCCGGCAACGGTCGTTCCCCCAATGCCCCTGCTCAACAGGACCGTCGCAAAATCACGTAAACTGACTTTAAGTGCGTCCCTGGCATTTGCCAGACGCTCCAACTCCGCCGGGCTGAGACCCACGCGTATTTTTTCTTCCAGCAGCGCAATCGTGGCCGGGATGGCCCCTTCCGAACGGACGGCGCGTTCCATCTCCTCGGCCAGGGTCAGATTGTTGGGACGTGGCAATCCATGGGTAATCACCGTCGATTCGAGCGCGACAATGGGCAAATGATCCTGCAGCGCGCGAACGATTTCGATGGAAATGGCGAACGGGTTGTTAAGATTGTTCATCGGCATCCTCGGAGCAAATCAACGGGGCGCAGCAAGCAATCCCACCGCAACGGATGGGAACTGATGGATCATGGTAAAGTCTGCTGCGCCTGGGCCGGAGGCAGCCGTCAGACCCGAAAGTTTACGGCGCGACGTACCAACCACATAGACCTGGTCGTAACCCAATCTATGAACGGCCTTAAGGATTTCGGGCCAGGTTTGTGACTGATGATAGGCGGAGACAAAATCGAGCACGCGCCCCAGTTCGACAGGCTCCCATTCCAGGCCGTATTTGACGTTGACGACCTCGCGTTGCAAGAGCTGCGGCGACCATTCCAGCGCGGCATTGTCAGCAAAGACGACCACCCTGGCATTCGGCGGAATGTACTGACGGGCCTGCTGCAAATCCTGGATCGTCTGTTCGTTGACGCGCGCCTGCCTATCGAATACCATATCATGCAAGGCATTGTAGCTGGCATATAGCAAGCCGCCCACAAAGAAGAGCGTCGCCGCTGTCAATAGGACGGCGTCACGCCGCCGTCCCTGGCTCGCCACCCGATACTGCGGCAAAAGCCACTCGACGAAGGCCTGCCCCGCCAGGAGCGCCACAGGGATGGTCGCCATCCAATCGCCTTCGCGGGGAATCAAAAACAAGGCCAGGAAGACCAGCATCAGCAGCCAGCGCCGCTTGAAAAGGCCCCACAGAAGCGCCAGGAACGCCAGAGCGTTCCACAAGAACGGATAGCCGCCCCCGGCTACATCGAACTTGAGCAGCGCTTCCAGTAATGCCAGGATAAACGGTTTCCCGTTGGGGTCCTGAATCTGTCCCAACACGGAAACCAGAAAGATTCCACGACCATGATTGATCATCACCGTCAGCCAATAAGGCGCCGAGAGCAGCAGCCCAACTGCGCCGAGTAAAACCAGGCGCAACAGGACGGGGCGATTCTCCCCGGTTTCCGCTTTCAGGAAAACAGCCGCTGCAACCAGGACGGAGACCGCACTGGCAGCCAGGGCACTACCCGGGCTGGCAAGGATGCACACGGCCAGTAGAACACCCGCCCAAACAGCATTCCTGGTGAGCGCCTGCCGGTAAAAAGCGATCAGAAAGAAACCATACCAGATCAAAGCCAGTGAGCCGGATGCCTCCGCGATCCCGCCGCCCTGAATTTGATTGAGAAACGAGTTGGGAATGAAAATATAGAAAACGAGCGCAAACAGGCTGGCAATGTAGTCGTCACTCAAGCGGTAGGCCAGGAAATAAAGCGAGGGCAGGCACAGGACGGCCAGGGCAGGCGGCAGGATGTTCACAATCCAAAACTTTGGCAGATGGAACAGGTCCGCGAATGCGGCTTCTAGGTAAAAAGGCAGGGGCGGGTACGCAAAAGGAATGCCGCCCTCGGAGTAATACGGGATGACCTTCGGCAGCCCATAATGGTTGGCGCTGATCTGGCGTGAAAACTCCCAGAACAACCCGCCAAACTGAAAAGGCGTATTCATGTCGATAAAGAACAAATGGCCAAGACGAAAAAACACGCCGACGAGGAGCACAACCAGGATCGTCAGCGTGCGGCGTGAAGTCAGTTTGGGCATAAGGCTTGTCAATCGGAAAGGTGGTCGTAGAGCTTTTCAAGCGAGAGATCGGAAACCACGCTGCCAGGATGGCGTAGCGTCAGGGACGCGGCAGCCACCCCCAGGCGTGCGGCGTCGTCAATATCGATGTCGTTCAACAAGGAAAAGATGACCGCTGCCGTCAGCGCATCCCCGGCGCCGGTCAGGTCGGTCACGCGGGTGCGGATTGCCGGGATGTGCCCGTGCGTCGTAGAGGTGGCATAACAGACGCCATATTCCGCCAGGCTGATGAAGACGATCTCCGCGCCGCGCGACACCAGCGCGCGCGCCGTCTCCAGGGCCTGCTCCGGGCTGGATGGGTCGAACTCCCGTTCGGCCAGGAGACTGGCCTCGGCCTGGTTGGGAACGACCAGCGTGATCTGGTCGAGGAACGGTTTCAGGCGCGGAGCCAATACGCTCGATGTGGGGTCGGCGCAAACCGGCAGGTGATATTTCTGCGCCAGTTGGAAGGCCATTTGCAGGGCGGTCTCCGGTAAGTTGGCGTCCAGAAAGACCAACCCAGAAGCCTGGAACAAATCCTCGTGATAAGACAGGTAACTTTCGTTGATTTCTTCGACGGCCCGCATATCGTCGAAGGCGAACAGGCGCTTGCCCTTCCCGTCGGCCACGGCCATATAGAAACCGGTGGGAAAGCGGTCGGTCTGGTACACGGCTGCCGTATCCACCCCGGCCTGGATGGCATGGGTCAGAACATCCTGGCCGAGGCGGTCCTTCCCAATGGCGGTCAACAAACTGACGGGTTGACCGAGGCGAGCCAGGTTCTCTGCCACGTTGCGAGCCACGCCGCCAAAGGAGGTGCGCATCTGCGACGGATTCGATATTCCTTTGCGCAGCGTGCCTTCCAGGCACGTGATCACATCCAGCCCGGCAGCGCCGATGACCAGCACTCGTTTCTCAGAAGAATCACCCAGGTCGCTCATCCAACACCTACCCAATGCTGCTTCGTTCCACGCAGCTCATGAATGATCCGGATGGCTTCGAGGAGCGTAAACGGCACTTCGTCGCCGTCATGTTCATAGCGTTCCCGCGCCATTTCGAGACGGTCCTGGTATTCGTGCATAAGCGTCTCGATCAATTGTTCGTCGGGCACATGCTGCTGATCGACGAAGAACTTGCTGATCGGCATTCCCTGGATCAGTCGCAACAGCTCGGCCAGGTAGGCTTCGCTGCGCAAGCGCGTCAGTTCGTCCGGCTTGCCGCGCTGATAGTTTTCGCGGCTGATCTTCCAGGCTTCTAGGTGGTTAGCCGGGATGATCTCAGCCGGCGTATCCCAGGTGCCCACGCCAATCCAGACCATTTGAAAACCCTTGCCTGCGGCACGCTTCTTGAAAGCATCGCCGTAAAACAGGCGCGTGACGAAGGAACGATTCGTAAACGGGCCAACGGGAACCGGTTTCGCAACCGGAGAATCGCCGCGCCCGGCAAGCTGTTGTCCCATTTTTTCCAGTTCGTCTTCGCGGGTACGGAAGGAATTGACTTCAGGTTCGCCGATGCTCGAAAGGAATTCGCTCAGGCCCCGCGCACCGGCAAACAGATTCAACTCCGCAGAGACCGAACTATAGATCCCCTTTGGAAGAGGCTTCTTCCACTCCGGTTTTCGATCAGGAGGAGAACCCGGCTTGACGGGTACCGTCGAGCGATAGACCATGCTCTCCAACGCCGCCGGGTCGAACGGATAGGGATTCTGCAATGTCTTGACCGGATCAGGGCCGCGATAAATGCTGAAGGCATATTGAATATCACGGGCCGTGAGCGGAATCCCTTCACGGCTGCGAACCGTAACATGCTGGCTGCTGACGACATCCCGCAGGTCGGTACAAGCGCGGATACGCTCGAAACCCTCGACGACTTCACCGCGCCGTTTTCCGCCGGTGGGCCCGATCACGTGCACCGACCCGTCGGGGCGTTCGAACAGGACGGCGCTATCCAATTCGACGACCACGTAACCGGGGCCGCCAATCTCGATGATCGGCGAACCGTGATAATCCTGGACGACCTTGCCTTCACGAACCCGGATGGACGTGTAGGTTGCGCCAAATGCAGCCCGCTCGATGAAACGTCGGGCAACCATCTCTTCCTTCTCGAAAATGTCTGCCAGATAGATGGCAGCGATACGTTTCATCAACCAGAAGGGAACGCACAAAGCCAGTAAGTGACGCAAAACAACCGGGCTAAAAAACGTCTGCGCCAAAAGATTGATAAAAGCAGAGACCAATCCCGGCGAGTCTCCGGTAAGGAGGGCCTCCTGCAACGGCTGCATCAAGGCGCTGCGCTGTTCAGGCGCAGGAAATAACGAGAGAACGGCAAGCAACCAAGCAAGCAGGAAGAGTATCGCCAGAACGTTGGAACGCAAGGATGCCGCCTGGCGCGTCAGGGAAAAAACGGCGTTGAGCAGCGACTCGATCATGTTCTTGAAGACCAGGATGGTGCGGTCGAGCGCCGAGGTAGACGAGGAGGAGTGTGCGTTAGCCGCCGTCATGGTGATCTCCTCGTTGGTCGTGCAGCCAGCGCGCAATATCAGCCAGGTCACGCTGCTCCGTACTGGTGCGTCGCAAGAGCAGCGTGTTCCGTCGCACGCCCAGGAAAGTGGAATGCACGAGCATCTCCAGCGCGTGTGTCAGGTCATCGGGACGCACTTGGGCAATCTCCTGGCTGGCGTTGACCGCAAACTCCTTGAGCGCATCCTCCTGTCCCCGCGTCTCGCTCAATTTTCGGTCGCGTTCCACCTGCTCGCTCTCTTTTTTGGCGTTCTTGAGCCAGGTGGTCGTCCACTGGCTGACGAGGCGTTCCTCGATCTCCGGCTTGAAGAACAGACGCCGGATATTGATTCCCGTCACTTCCAGGCCCATATTTTGCAGCGTCGCGTATTCTTCGCTATCCACCAGATCATCAGGGATGGGATTCCCGAAATCGTCCAGCGCCTCGACTTTCTCCTGCCCGAGACGCTTCTTCAATAAACCGGCGATCATCTGGATGGCCGTCTCTTTCTTCCCCTCCGGAGTCTCGAACAACTGGTTGAGCTTGAACTTGCGCAGGTATTCGCGCCAGACGTCTACGACCATTTTGGCAGGCAACGGACTCCAGACGGGGTCGTCCAGCTTTGCGCCCTGGATCAGGCTCTCACGGATGGCTTTTTCCACATTGGCCGCGTTATACCCAAAGGGCGTGCCACCCTCACCCGGCGTAGCCTTGATGCGGAAAGTCACCGAAATGAAAGCCACCACCTCGATGCCATCACGGGTCAACGCGCTGGTCTCCCAACGCCGATTTTGGATGGCCTCATACTCTTCGTGATCTTTGTGCACCCGGAAGGGGTCTTCGTGCTCCGCCGGCCCAATGGACTGCGAATGAGTATGCAAATCGACCGTCGCCGCGATGTACTCCTTCTTGGTGGTGAAATGGATGCCCGGCCCGATGGTTCGCGTGAATTTAACCGGGGTACGCAAGATGGCAGCGCTGGCCGAGTCCAACCACAGCACGCCCGGTCCTCGGCGCCGGCTTTCCCCCTCACGCTCACGAATGATCCCGTTCTCGATGAAAATCGCCGCGCCGTGACTCTGCATCAGATACTGGATGAGGCGATTGAGCACCTTCCAACGCTCCTTGAGCGTGCGCACCGGCAAGACGAATTGGGAAAAGAAAATCATCCAGACCACCCCGCCCACTACCGCCACGAAAACGTCGAAGACGATAGCGAAGGGATGCTGTCCTGTATCGATCCAGAACCCCAGCACAACATAAAAGACGATGCACAGGAACAAGCCCGTCAACACTTTTACCCAGGGGCGATCAAAGAAGCCGGTTGGTTCTTCCATTTGTATGATTTTATACCAGAATCGGGAAATCGCGAAAAGGGCTCTGCAGGAATTTCTCCCAGGGTTTTCTTTTCCAGGGCGCTTGCCGGTATAATCCAGCCTTATGCAGACTTTACGCGTAGAATTTCATTGCCACACGATTTTCTCGAAAGATAGCCTGGTCAGGCCGCAGCAACTGGTGGAAGCAGCCCATCGCAAGGGCCTCGACCGGGTGATCGTCACCGACCACAATTCCATCAGCGGGGCGCTGGAAGCGCAACACATCGACCCAGAGCTGATCATCGTGGGCGAGGAGATTATGACGACCCGTGGCGAGATTCTGGTCGCTTACCTGCGCGAGGAGATTCCCCGCGGGCTGGAGCCACAAGAGGCCCTCAAACGGCTACGGGAGCAGGGCGCTTTTATCAGCGTCTCGCACCCTTTCGATAGCGCCCGCAAGGGTCACTGGGAGTTGAATGATTTGCTGGAGATCCTGCCCTCCGTAGACGCCATCGAGACGTTCAACGCCCGGTGCATGGACCCTGGAGCGAACATCCAAGCGCAGGACTTCGCCCGGGAGCACGCGCTATTCGGCACGGTCGGTTCCGACGCGCACACCACCCTGGAGTTGGGACGCGCCACCTTGAGGCTGCCGGCCTTTTCGGACGGCGGTGGGCTGCGGCGCGCCATCCAGTCAGCCGAGGCGAATGTGCGACTCTCCTCGCCGCTTATCCACCTGACCTCGCGCTACGCGACGCTCGTCAAACAACTGGGACTGGTCAAACGACCCTGACGGCTCGACTATTTCCCCAGTCTCTTTTTGAAGGCTTCGGTCAAGGCGGGTAGAAAGACAAACAAGTCGCCCACCACGCCGTAGCGCGCCACGCTGAAAATGGGCGCTTCGGCATCCTTGTTGATGGCGACGATGACCTTCGCGCTGCGAATGCCAACGAGATGCTGGATAGCGCCCGAAATGCCGGCTGCAATGTACAGGTCGGGCGCGACGACTTTGCCGGTCTGGCCCACCTGGTGCGAGTATGGGATGTACCCGGCGTCGACGGCGGCGCGCGAGGCCCCAATGGCCCCACCCAATAGGGTTGCCAACTCACCGACCAGCGCAAAGCCTTGCCGGGCGCGCCAGATTTCGGCCTGTTTCTCGTCCAGGTCGGTGGGCGGCTGCAGCGAGGGATTGTTGCTCACGCCACGTCCGCCGGAGACGACCACGCCAGCTTCGGCCAGACTGACGCCGCTCTCGCCCGGTGTGTACCCCTCGACGGTGGTCAGCGCTTCGACGCTGATTTGCCGTTTCGTCGGCGTGCCGGAGCGACCAGGATCGCGGGGGGGACGTGGAAAAGCACGCCCGCGCAAGGTGACGAACCGCGGCTTCGTCGCACACAGCACTTTCTCGAAGAGCTTGGCCTCGTAAATCGGACGCGTCGCCACCACCGTCTCCCCGTCGGTTTCCAGGGCGGTGACGTCGAGGATCACGCCGCTGTTCAGATCCAGGGCCGACATGGCCGCCAACTCGCGGGTGCGGGTCGTCGTCGGCAGCAGGATCAAGTCGGGGGCGGAGCCGGAGGCGAGCGCCGACAAAGCGGAGGCAAACGTCTCAGCGCGATAGTCCTCCAAAACGGGATCATCCACCCACAAGACTTCGTCCGCGCCAAATTCGAAGGCGGAGCGGGCCAGGGCTTCCACGCCGGAGCCGAACACCAGCGCAGTTGCCGGGCCAAACGACTGGGCCACGCCCAGGGCTTCCCAAGAAGAGGGGACGACCTGGCCTTGGAAATGGTCGATGTAGACCCAGGTTTTCATAGCACTTTCTCCGCCAGAATCCTGTCGGCCAGTTGGTCGGCGATGGCTCCGGGGCTGTCACCACTGATGATTTCGCAGGCAAAGTTACGGCTGGGCGGCGGCGATAGTTCACGGCGGCTGACCGAAGCGACCGGCGCGGAAAGGCCCAGGTCGGCCAGCGTCCAGGCCGGAATCTCGGCGCGCGAGGCGCGCCGAATGCCCATAAAGGAGGGATAGCGCGGCTCGCCGATGGATTGAACCACGCTGACCACTGCAGGCAAGGGGGCGCTGACGGTGGCTTTGCCTTCCTCGAAGACGCGCTCGACGGTGGCTTTTCTGCCTTCGATGTGAATGGAGCCGGCCAGTGCGAGCAGCGGCCAGCCCAAGGCACGCGCCGTCTGGGCGGCGGTCACGCCGGCGCCGTTGTCGAGCGTCTGGCGGCCAAAGACCAGCAAGTCGGCGTCGCCGATCTTTTGGACGGCGGCGGACAGCACACGCGCCGCGCCCTGCGTATCCAATACATCCAGCGCCGCATCGGCGACCAGAATGGTCTCGTCGGCACCCATGGCCAGGGCGTGCTTGAGGGCCTCCTTCGCGGACTCCGGGCCGATGCATAAGGCCGTGACCGTGGCATCCAGCGCTTCCTTTTGTTGGAGCGCGCCTTCGACGGCGTACTCGTCGAAGGGGTTGATGACCAGCGCCGATTCGCCCCACGAAACCTGGCCGTCTGAAACGGTCACTTTGGCTTCGCTGTCGGGCACCTGCTTGATACAGACCACGATTTTCACAGGGACACCTCCTTTGGCTTTCCGCTTGCGACTAATCTCACGCTTTCAGCTTGCATTTCTCGCTGCTTTTGCCTGACGCAGGATCTCAGCAATCTGGTCGAGGTGGTCCGAGGCATGTTTCAGACCTGAGGCAAAGCGCGAAACCGCGTTGTAGGGACGCGCCCCTTTGAAGGGGCTGTAGACGTTCTCCAGGTGCGGCGGCAGCGGCCACATGTCCAGCGCAGCCAGACACATACGCCGCGAGGCCTCGAGACGCTCCCGGCAGAAGCGGATGCTCTCGACCGACTGCCAGGGGACTTCCCAGCGCGAGCGGCCATGAAATGCCACACCGCGCGCCAACTCCGCCGAAAGCGCCGCCGACTCTTCTGCCGAAGCCGTCAGATGCACGATGACATGGCCCAACGTCCAGGCCAGCGCACCTTCCCCTTCTTGCGCATAAGGATCATTGGCGCTTGGATCGACCGGTTGGAAGACCACGTCCGCGTCGCTGGCATCCGCAATCAGGCGTTGAATCTCAGCATACAAATCGTTCAGTTCACGGCGCAGATCGTCTGGCCCCAGGCCCTCGACCAACTCTTGCAAAGTGGTTTTCTTCTCACGAACTGCTTGAAAATCCAACATTGGAAGCTCCTGTATACCGGTAAGTTAATTCTGAAATCATTACTGTTTCTGCCATGCTTCGGCATCATAAGCGGGTAACTCGCAGCGCAGCGGCTTATCTTTTCGCCGACCCAGGGCGTACCCGGCCTGGATCAGGGTCTGGATTTCGCTGCTGCCTTCGTAGATCATCGCGCCACGCGCATTGCGCAAATAACGTTCCACATCGAACTCGTCCGAGTAGCCATACGCGCCATGCACCTGGATGGCCTGGCTGGCTGCATCGAACGAGGCCTCGGTCGCAAATTTCTTGGCATACGAGCTCTCGCGCGTGGCGCGCAGCCCCTGGTTTTTCCGCCAACCGACCTGCAGGTAGAGCAGGCGCGCAATCTCGTAGTTCTGCGACATCCTGGCGATCTTTTCCTGGATGAGTTGGTGTTCGGCAATCGGCTGTCCAAACGTCTTGCGCGTGCTGGCGTACGCCACGCTGGCCTCCAGCGCGGCCCGGATCAAACCCGCCGCGCCCGAGCCGACAGTGTAGCGCCCGTTGTCGAAGCCAGACATGGTGATCTTGAAGCCCTCGCCCTCCTCGCCGATGCGGTTCGCCAGCGGGACGCGCACATTCTCGAAACGGAGCCAGCCCGTCGCGCCGGCGCGCACGCCGAGTTTGCCATGCAGGTCGCCACGTGTCACGCCGGGGCTGTGCAAATCCACCAGGAACGACGAAAGCCCGTTTGATGGCCTGTCAGCCGAAGGGGCAGTACGAGCGGTCACCAGCGCGTAGTCGGCTGTCGAGGCCAGCGAAATCCACATCTTCTCTCCATTCAGAAGGTAAACGTCGCCGTCACGCCGGGCTGTGGTACGCATGGCCGATACGTCGGACCCCATGCCGGATTCGGTGAAGGCGCCGCAGCCCAGCTTCTCGCCTTTCGCCAGTGGGATGAGAAATTCCTGCTTTTGGGCCTGGCTGCCCCATTGAAAAAGCACCAGCCCGCACAGGCCCACATGCACCGACAACACCACACGCAACGAGGTATCCACCGCCTCGAGTTCTTCGCAAGCCAGCCCCAGGCAGATGTAATCCAAACCCTGGCCGCCGTAACGCACCGGCAAACAAATTCCCAACAGGCCCAGTTCACCCATACGACGATAGACCCAGGCAAGCGGCTCTTGTTTCCGGTCGGCCTCTTTGATAACGGGGGCAACTTCCTTGCGGGCAAAGTCGCGCACCATCTTTTGAACCATCGAATGTTCCTGCGATAAAGAAAAGTCCATCAGAACTCCTGATCTATTATACCAAACCTACCGAACGGTTGGTAGGTTTTGAAAAAATATCCTATTTGGCTCATTTTACTCCAGGTGAGTGTCTGCAAGAGTTCGCGGGCTTTGGAGAGGGACGAGATGAAACGGATTTATGAGGCGTAGGCGTCAACGCACATGAGTTCTTTGGGATTTCCTGTGGTAAGAGGGTAAATGTGGGGGTACACCCCCACAATCGCAGATTTCCAATGAACCCGCACAGGTTGACAAAACGATGAAAATGGATACAATTCACTCGCTCAAGCCGAAGTGGCGGAATTGGCAGACGCGCTACGTTCAGGGCGTAGTTCCCGTTCGGGAGTGAGGGTTCAAATCCCTCCTTCGGCACACAACCCGCAGGACTGCGGGTTTTTTATTTCAACCGCCGCCGGTTGCCTGTCAGCCTTGCCCGGAGTAAAATAAACTCATGAAGTTCGGCCCACTCGTCATCAAGCCGCAACGCATCGCCGTGTTCGTGGGGGTTATCGTTCTGCTCTTCCTGATCATGGACTTCAACGGGCGCATGGACGAGTTAATCCGCCTGAAAGATCAGGACGCTACCGTCCAGGCGCATGGCACCGACGTGATCCTGACGCAGTATGCCTTGCAGACCCAGGCCGCCTATGCCACCTCCCCGGCTGCCGTCGAGGACTATGCGCGCGGGCAGGCGCACATGGCGCAGCCCGGTGACCAGGTGGTGGTTCCCTTACCGGTACCAGACTACACCCCTTCGCCGCAACCGACGCCGACCATGCCCCAGGCTGACTTGAGCAATCTGGATGTATGGATGCAAGTCCTGTTTGGCAAATAACCCCTTCGGGGGTTTTCTTGTCTCATGGACATTTCAAAACGGCTTGAACTCTTCCCTGCTTCGACAAAAATTTTCGACGACCGGCTGAACATCGGCGGCTGCGACCTGGAAAAGCTGACCGAGACTTACGGCACGCCGCTCTACGTGTACGATCGCGCCGAACTCGACCGCGCCGCAGACCTATATTGCCATTCCTTGAGCGAATCCTGGCCCGGGCTCTGGGCACTGACCTATGCTGGGAAGGCCTTTCTATGCACAGCGTTGGCGCGCTGGGCCGCCGAACAGGCATTGTGTATCGACTGTACCGGTGCCGCGGCGAGATCGCCATGGCCGTCGCTGCCGGCCTGCCCCGCAAGCAGATTCTCGTCCACGGCGTGAATAAGAGCGACGAGGATTTGCGCTCTGCAGTACGCTACGCCGGCACCCTCGTCGTCGATCACCCGTCCGAACTGCGCCGGCTGATAGCGCTTATCCGGCGAAAACGCAGCCTGCCCGATATCTGGTTACGTTACCAACCGGGCCTCGCCGTGGAAACGCACGCCCACACGCGAACTGGACAGCACGGCAGTAAGTTCGGGATGGCTGCCGGCGACTTCTTACAAGCCGTGCAAATCTGTCGCCGGGCCGGGCTGCCGCTAAACGGGTTACATTTCCATCAGGGTTCCGGATTCCGCGACCCAACCCCTTTAGGGCCGGTCATCGCGTCGGCGTTGGACCTGGCGGTCGCAGCCGGGTTCGAGAGCGGCTGGCATTTTTGTCCGGGCGGCGGCTGGGGCGTAGCCTATCACGAAGACGATCTGCCACAACCGCCGGTGGAAGAGTATGTCCGTTTTGTGGCGGAACACGTGCAAGCCGGCTGCGCAAAACGCGGCCTGCCATTGCCTGTTCTGCACCTAGAGCCCGGACGCAGTCTGGTGGCCAGAGCCGGGGCGGTCGTCTACCGCGTGGGAGCGCGCAAAGGCGCGGGCGAACATACCTGGCTGTTGGTAGACGGCGGCCTGGCCGACAACCCGCGGTGGGCGCTGTACGGGGCCAGATATTCCTGTTTAACGGTACGGCAGCCGATGGGGCGCCCGACCGAGCGTGTCTCCATCGCCGGGCCTTACTGCGAGAGCGGCGACGTGCTGATCGACCAGATTCCACTGCGCACCGTCTGCGCAGGCGAACTGATCGCCGTTCCGGTGAGCGGCGCTTACCAGTTGAGTATGTCCAGCAACTATAACGGCGCACGCCGTCCGGCCGTCGTCCTGCTCAGCGCCGGGCAGGCAACATTGATCCAACGACGAGAAACGATCGCAGATCTCTTGCGCCGAAATCGGTGAACATCAACCGCTTGACAAAAAACGCGGGCTATAATAAAGGGAGCCCTCAATTTCGACATCCACATCTCAAGAGAGTCTCGACGTACCTTAATTGAGTTCAACGCCGGAAAGCTATGATCCCAAAAATACTCGATTTTCTGCTTTACCCCATTTCGAGTGAGGAAGAGAAAGCCATTATCCGGACTTGGCTACGGACGATTTTGCTTGTAACGTCTGGCCTTCTTTTCCTGTATCTGATCATTGTGTTTGATACCACCAGGGACCTAACCATCTTATTCGGAATTCTGGGGGCCAGCCTGGTTACGGGGCTTTTACTGTATTTGCTCGCCAAAGGTCATCTTCAGGTAAGTATCCTCCTTTTCACTGTTACGTCTATTGTGAGCCTGCTCTATTGCACCTACGCCTTCGGGGGCATCGACGGTTTCAGTTATAGCGCATTGGCAATTGGAATCATGGTCGCATCGCTCTTCCTGCGCAGTATGGTGGTGGATTTCATTGCCATCGTGTGTGTGATATTCGGTTGGCTTTTGATGCAAGCGCAGCAACACGGCCTCTACCACCCTGACCTGCAATATAGCAATCTGACAAACACCTGGATCGGGAATGCACTGGTGTTCCTGCTGGCAACCTTATTGTTGGGCATGGCCAGCGCCAGTCTGCGAAAATTACTGCATAAATTTGATCATGAACTCCAGGAGCGGAGGGATATCGAATCTGAGTTACGGAAACAGTCGGAATTTCTTTCCGCGCTACATGAAACCACGCTTTCCATCATGAACGGGTTGGAGTTGGTGCCGGTGCTCGAGTCGATCCTGACTCAGGCCGAAAAAATGGCGGGAACGCCGCACGCTTACATCGATGTGGTACAGCCGAATGTGAAAGGCACGATCCAACTCCTCGGGCACGGCATCTTCGCAAGTTTCAACGGACATGTCATTGCACCGGGAGAAGGGGCAACGGGGCAGGCGCTTTCGACGGGGAAAACGGTGGTCGTCGAGGATTACGCCGCCTGGGACAAGCGACTCTCTCTGGGACACATCCAATCCATCCATGCGGTCGTCAGCATCCCCCTCATGATCCAGGAGCGCGTTACAGGCATCATCGGCATGGCCCACACCGAATCGGAGAAAAAGCTCACCCCCGATATCGTCAAGACGCTGGAACAGTTCGCCGAGTTGGCTGCGTTGACCCTCGACCATGCTCAAATTTACCAGGCGGCACAGGACGAATTGGTGGAACGCATCCGCGCCGAGGCAGCCCTGGTGCGTAGCGAGGAGAAATTGCGGCTGGCCCTCGACGCTGCGCACATGGGCACCTGGGATTGGGACATTGCCAGCGATACCATCACCTGGTCTGACAATGCCTACAAGATTCTAGACATCGGTCACAACGACCTGGACAATACGTTCGCAGGCCACATGGCACTCGTCTACCCATCCGACCGCATACGTGTGGAGAGAATCCTTAAGGAAAGTCTCAAACATCCCCATGAATCGTACACGTTGGAATACAGTACGGCGGGCTCTGAACAAGGTCAAGAGGCGCGTTGGATCGAGGAGAAAGGGCAGTTATACTGCGATGAAAATGATCGACCGATCCGTATGGCCGGCACAGTAACAGACATCACCGAACGCAAGAATGCCGAGCGAGCGATCCACTTAGCCAATCAAAAATTGGAACGTGACAAAGAAACCCTGGAAGAGCGCAGCAAACTATTGAAAGTGGCCGCGGAGGTATCTGAGGCCGCCAGCGCCATCCTGGACCCCAAGCTGTTAAGTCAACAGGTTGTCGATATGGTCGCCAGCCATTTTGGGCTGTATTACGCCGGGCTCTTCCTGCTGGACGGCAGCGGCCAGTGGGCTGTCTTACAAGCCGCTACCGGCCCAAGCGGACACTTGTTGCTCGAAAACAGGCATCAATTGGAGGTGAGGAGCACTTCGATGGTTGGATGGTGCATTCTCCACCGGCAGGCGCGTATCGCACTCGATGTCGGTGAGGATGCCGTCCGCTTCAACAATCCATTACTTCCCAAAACCCGTTCGGAGTTGGCTCTGCCGCTTGTTTCACGCGGACAGGTCATCGGCGCGCTGAGCATTCAGAGTCAGGAGGAAGCGGCTTTCTCCATAGAGGACATCACCACGTTCCAATCGATGGCGGACCAACTAGCGAACGCGCTCCTGAATGCGCGTCTGTACGAGCAGGTGGAGCAGGAACTGTCGGAACGGAAACGCGTTGAAGCGGAGATTCTGGTGCTCAACAGCCAGTTGGAGGAACGCGTCCGGGAGCGGACATCCGAATTACAAGCGACCAATCGCGAGTTGGAGGCATTTTCCTATTCGGTCTCACACGATCTGCGGACGCCCCTGCGCGCCATCGACGGTTTTTCCCGCATTCTGATGAACGATTTCGGCGAACAGATTCCAACGGATATGCGGGAGTACCTGCAACGCATCGTTGACGCCACACAAAAGATGAGTCACCTGATCGATGATCTTTTGAATCTCTCCCGCGTCACCCGCAGCGAGATTCACTTCAACGACATCAATCTGACAGACCTGGCCCACTCCATCATTGACGAGTTATCCAATCGTGAGCCGGAACGCGAGATCGAGATCATCATTGCCCAGCATTTGAAAACGCGCGGCGACGAGCGGCTTTTGCACATCGCCCTGGAAAATCTACTCAACAACGCCTGGAAGTTCACGAGCAAGTCCACGCCGGCGCGCATCAAGATTGGCAGGAAAAAAGAAAAGGGAGAGAGCGTCTTTTTTGTCAAGGATAATGGGGTCGGATTCGATATGGCATACGCCGATAAGCTTTTCGGCGCTTTCCAACGCCTGCACAGCATCGACGAATTCCCCGGCACGGGGATCGGACTGGCAATCGTTCGGCGTGTGATCGAAAAGCACGGCGGCAAGGTCTGGGCAGATGCTGCGCCAGGAGAAGGTGCAACTTTCTATTTCACACTTCCTTGATACCAGGGATGGCAAAACCCCAACAAAGTACCGGGTTGACAGCGCCTAATTTGTAACTATAATCGTTACGAATTATGAAGACCAATCAAAACTTTGCTGTTTCCGTTCACATCCTGACTGTCCTGGCAGCCCACCCCAATCTTGCGGTAACGTCAGACGCCATTGCCGAGAGCGTCAACACCAATCCGGTCGTTATTCGCCGCATTATGGCTCATCTACGCCAACATCACTTGGTGGAATCGCGCCCGGGCGTCAGCGGCGGCTGGCGATTACAACGTCCGGCCGAGCATATCAGCCTGTGCGAGGTCTATCGCGCCACCACCCACGAGGATGCCCTATCCATGCACCAGCATCCCAACCCGCACTGTGCAGTTGGTGGCAAAATCCGCGGTGCGCTGACACCCATGTTCGACGAGGCGCAAGATGCAATGGAAGCAGCACTGGAAAACTTCACGATTGCGGACGTGCTGGAAAGCGTATTTGCGCGAGCAACGGCATAAGTGGCGCCGTGGTTTGTAAGGAGGTCCAATGACAAGGATGCCGGTCCTGTTCGTCGGGCACGGGAACCCAATGAACGCAATCGAGGACAACGAGTTCAGCCAGGCATGGACAAAAGTCGGCCAGAGCCTGCCAATGCCCAAAGCCATTCTGTGCATCTCAGCTCACTGGGAAACGATGGGCACCAAAGTAACTGCGATGGAAAAGCCGCGCACGATCTACGATTTCTATGGCTTCCCACATGAACTCTATGAAGTCGCTTATCCCGCCCCGGGTGCGCCTGATCTGGCGCACACGATACGCAAGGCTATCACTTCCACCGACGTACAATCCGACCTCACCTGGGGTCTCGATCATGGCACCTGGTCTGTACTGCACCGTATGTTCCCCAAGGCAAATGTGCCCGTGATCCAGTTATCGCTCGACCGGGTCAAGGAACCCAAACTCCATTACCAGTTGGGCAAACAACTCAAGGAATTGCGGAACGAGGGCGTGCTGATTATCGGCAGCGGCAATATCGTTCACAATTTACGCACGGTGGTCTTTCAGGGCACGGCCTACGATTGGGCCCTGACCTTCGATGGGATGGTCAAGCAATGGATTCTGGACGGCGATGACGAGCCGCTGATCCATTTCGAAAAACATGGCGACCTCTCTGCCCTTGCCATTAACTCCGGTGAACATTACATCCCGCTGCTTTATGTCCTGGGCCTGAAAGACCCGGGCGAGCCGATACAATTCTTTGCCGAGAAAGTTTGGGGAGGCTCAGTCAGTATGCGTTCCGCCCGAATCGGTTAAACTCCAAAAAACGAGCGTGCTATGACACAACTTGAACAATTCCGACAAGACAAAGACGAGTTCTTCCGAACCGAACACCAATCACCGCTCACGGCAGAGCAAAAACGCAATTTTCATGGGCTGGCATACTACCCTGAGAATCCCGCGTTGCACTTCGAACTGTCACTCGAACGCGCCGCCCAGGCTGAACAAGTCGTCCTGGCAACCTCCACCGGCGACGAGCGCATCTACTGGCATATCGGGCAGGTGCATTTCGACGTCGGCGAGCAGGAAGCTATCTTGCAAATCTACGAGGACGATTACGGGTTTTTCCTGCCCTTTGTCGATGCCACTGCTCCGGCTGAAACCTACGGCGCAGGCCGCTACCTGGAACCACACGAAATACGTCAAGATGTGTTAGACGTTGATTTCAATCTGGCCTACAACCCGTACTGCGCTTACAACGAACAATGGTCCTGTCCTCTGCCGCCCGGCGAAAACCGTCTGACGGTGCGCATCGAGGCCGGTGAAAAGAAATTTCATGCGTGAGTACCAATCAGCACACACAAAATGACGCGGCCTTTTGTTTTTATCAATGTCGCCGCCAGCGCAGACGGGAAGATCGATACCGTGGCGCGCCGAGGCGCAGCTCTCTCCTCGCCGGAGGACAAGGAGCGGGTCGACCGCCTACGGGCCGGGGCTGACGCCGTTATGGTCGGCGGTCACACCCTGTTGGGCGAATCACCCAAGCTGACGGTCAAATCGGCGCGGTTACGGGCCGAGCGCCTGGCCAAGGGCTTGCCCGAAAATCCGGCCAAAGTCGGCGTCGTTACCCGGGCAAGCCTGCCGCCGGAATCGAACTTTTTGCAAGCCGGCCCGGCGCGCAGACTACTCTTCACCACCCCGGCGACTTCGCCCGAACAGGTACAGTCGCTCGAAAAGGCGGGCACAGAGGTCTTCGTCCACACAGGAACCCACGTCGACCTGGCACAGGCCCTCGAGAGGCTGTCTTCGCTGGGAGTTCGTCGCTTGATGGTCGAGGGCGGTGGAACGCTCAACTTCGCGCTGTTACGCCTGAATCTGGTGGACGAATTGACAATCTATGTGGCACCGTTACTTTTCGGAGGAGCAGCGGCTCCCACAACGGCAGACGGCAGCGGGTTGATTCGATCGGAGGCCATCCCGCTCAAATTGGTAGAAGCGCGGACGCTGGATCAGGTCGGCGGCGTCCTGCTGCGTTACCGTCTCAACGGTGATTAACGGTACATCCCCTCATACATTTTCATCGGCGGCCTGAGGGCTCACAAAAGAAGGAGAGAATGATGGCACTATCGTCACAGCAAATCAAAACATTGTTAGATGAAAATCGCGACCACACGTGTGAAGGGCAGGGCAAGGATCATGTGTGTGTAAAAATCGTGTCGATTGCCAAATTACCCACACGTTTTGGCAATTTCCAGATTGCGGCTTTTTGGAACAACCGCGACGAAAAAGAACATGCTGCAATCATCAAGGGCGATATCCTCGACGCAGAGGACGTGCCCGTGCGCCTGCACTCAGAATGCCTGACTGGTGATGCGCTCGGCTCGCTGCGCTGCGATTGTCGGGATCAACTCGAAACTGCGTTGAAAGCTATCGGTGAGATGGATCGGGGGCTGTTGCTTTATTTGCGCCAGGAAGGGCGCGGCATTGGCTTCATGAACAAGATTCGCGCCTACAGCCTGCAAGACCAGGGCATGGACACGGTGGAAGCCAACCTGGCCTTGGGTTTCCGCGATGACGAGCGCGATTATGCCGTAGCCGCGCACATGCTGTGGTCTTTGAAGATCAAGTCCATTCGCATTATGACCAACAACCCACGCAAGATCAATGACCTGACCAAATATGGCGTCAAAATTACCGGTCGTATCCCCCTGGTGATTCAGCCAAACACATACAACGAGTTCTATCTGCGCACCAAAGCCGAAAAATCGGGGCATCTGATGGATTTCGACGGCAGGCAGCACCTGCTCGAACAGATCGATCGCCCCATCGTCAAAGGGATGACCGAAGAACAGGTGGAAGCGCTACATGAATAAGCCTGTGGTCATCATCAGCGGCGCAACCGGGGCAACCGGCGCGGCTGCCGCCCAAGCTTTTGCCACGCAGGGCGCTTCGCTGGCGTTGTTGAGCAGCAATTCGTCCAAGCTGGAGGCCCTGGGGAGCATGTTGGCGCTGCCCACGGAACGGCTGCTGGCATACCAAGCCGACCTGCGCCAGGCGGAGGCCGTTCAGGCGGCAGGCCAGGCCGTGGTCGAAAAATTCGGGCGAGCCGACGTATTGATCCAACTCGTCGGCGGCTGGACGGGCGGCCAGACTCTGGTCGAAACCGCCTCCCAGGATCTCGCACAGATGGTGAATCAGCACCTGTGGACCACCTTTCACCTGATCCAGGCTTTTGTTCCGTCGATGGTCGCCAACAGCTGGGGACGCGTGATGCTCGTCTCCTCGCCCGTCGCTTTGCAGACGCCTCCCAAAATGGGTGCTTACGCCATCGGCAAAGCTGCCCAGGAGTCGCTCCTGCTCACACTGGCGCAGGAGACCCAAGGGACGGGAGTCACCGCCAACATTCTCCAGGTGCGCACCATCGACGTGAATGAAAGTGGCAAAGGCAGCACACCCGCCGAAATCGTCGCCGCCATGCAATACCTGATCAGCGACGAAGCCGGTAGAGTCAGCGGCGCCCGAATTCCGATCTACAACTGAAAATTGGGAAAATCCGTCGATAAGACCCGCTCGCTTGGGGCTCTGTTGCCGGGGCGAGCGGGTCTTTAAACCAGGCGCAGGGAATGCCCGTTTTCTTTCAACCACTTCATCCGGACTTTGTAGTCCGGCAGGCGCGCTGCCACCTCCGCCCAGAAAGTCCGCGAATGGTTGGGCACCTTCAGGTGCACCAGTTCGTGCACCACCACGTAGTCGATCACCTCCGGTGGGGCCATGACCAGCCGCCAGGGAAAACTCAATGTCCCCTTTACGCTGCATGACCCCCAACGTGTGCGCGCCGAAGTGATACGTATCTTTTGATAACGGAAGCCGAACTCCGCTGCGTACCAGGCGACCCGTTCCGACAGGACGCGTCGCGCCTCGGCCCGGTACCATCCCTCAAAGGCCTGCGCAGCCCGAGGCAGGCAGTCCTTCGCCAGGACGAACGCCCCGTCGAAGGTTAACGCCGTTTTCTGGCGTTCGACCACCCGCAGCGGAATCTCGCGCCCAAGCAAAGGGAAGCGCTCACCGGCCTGAAAACGTTTTTCTGACAAAGGCATACGCTGCGCCATTTCGGCCTGTTTCTTCACAATCCAGGCGGACTTGCGCTCGAGGAAAGCGCGGATGGTCCTTTCTGGCGCGCGCAGCGGCGCACGCACTATCACACACCCATCGTTTTGCACAATGATGGCAATCGTGCGTCGCTTCGAACGGATGAATTGATCCACATGGACGGGCATGCGCGCAAGTATACCTCGCATGGCGGAAAATCCCGGAGAACCCGAATTGGCTCTCCAAGGTTTTCCGTGGTAAGAGGTAGGTTTCCGACGTCCCCGAATTCTAAAGGCCCTGTGAGAATCACCCGTTTGAGCGAGTTGATGCACCTCCCCGCGGCCATTGCTCTATGTTATAAACCTCACAAATTTCAACCACACTCAACCAAGGAGACAGAAATGAGCAAACGGTTGATCTATGCAGTGATCGCCATCGTCGCTGTCTTTGCGGTGGTGGCTGTTTACAAATTCATGCGCCCGGTGACCTATCAAGGGGCGTTAATCAGCCCTCCGCAGAAAATGCCAGACTTCACCCTCGAGTCGGCGGATGGGCCGGTATCGTTGAGCCAGTTCCAGGGGAAATATGTGGCGCTTTTCTTCGGGTACACCAACTGCACCGACGTCTGCCCGCTGACGATGTCGTACCTGGCCCAAACAATAAAGAATCTGGGTAACAAAGCCAAGCGGGTCCAAGTCATCTTCGTCTCGGTGGACTATCCACGCGACACACCCACCATCACGTCCAACTACGCCAAAAAGTTCGATCCGAACTTCATCGGCGTGACCGGCTCACAGGCCCAGATCCAAAAAGTGACCAGCGACTACTACGTCTCCTATTCTTTCGGCACCCCGGATGCAAACGGCGACTACGAAGTGAATCACACAGCGCTGGTCATGCTACTCGACCCACAGGGCAGGCTGGTGCTGACCTGGAACGGCAACCAACCCTCTGACATGACATCCGACCTGACCAACTTCCTGGCGCATTAACCCACGAAGAAAAGGGGAAAACCAGCAGGGCCGATTCCGACAAAGAATCGGCCCTGCTGGTTTTCTGTACGCCCTACCGAGGCATTGCCTGTACAACGGACGGCCTCGACGCCGCATCCCAGGCCGGGGAAGGCGCTTTTTGTTGGTTGCCATTCAAGGCGATCAGAAGGACGATCACCGCAGCGATTGCCAGAATCCCAAGCTGGACGGCTGGTCGCTTCAAGAAACCGAACGCCCCACGCGAGGAATATGAGCGCCGGTTGGTGTTTCTGTAGCGATTTGAAGAATATCTTCGCGGCATACAAGCCTCCTGAAGAAGGTCACACCGTTTGTCCGATCGATTTCATTTGAACTGTGCCAGCGGCCCCTGCGGGTTGGTAATGATCTGTAACTGGTTGTAAGGGATGACAACCAGTTGCGCCCCGACAAAATAGGGGGCAACCTGGTATTCGTTGAAAACAATCACCAACCCATCGGGACCCAGGTTCCAGGTCTGATAGTTTTCCGGCTTGGGCGCCAGTCCCTCTGCGAATAGCTGGTATCCACTGCTCTGGGCGCGGGCGCTCAAGACGGTCTTGCAATCGTCAGACAAGGTTTGCAAGTAATTCGCGCCGGGCCGAAATAACGAGGCCAGGCTGATTTCCTGACCAGTGCTCAAGTCAAAGTTGAGCGATGCAGTGGTGTGATAGGGATGGGCAGAACCGTCGGTGTAGCCCTCGACGTTGAAGTCCAGGCTGATAAGCTGGCCCTTCGACAGAACGAGTTTATAGCTCAAATCGAAATAACTACCTCCCACAATGGGCGTCGCCGGAATCATCGTCGCCGCATTCTGCTTGTAATCGTCGGTCAGCTTTTGGGCCAGGGCAGCCGCTGCCTTATTGAAAGCCATCACAGAAGGATTATCGCTTCCCTGCAAAACGGGGACGTCTGCTTTGAGCATATACGGCGGCTTTTGGCTGATCGTATTGGTGCCGACGTAGCCGAGCGTCAATCCATTGTCAAGCGTCGACGTGGCCGGGGTGGTCGAGGTGACCGCGGGAGCAGTGATAGCAGCGGTAGCGGTGTTTTCCGGTGGTTTAGCCGTCACTCCGGCGCATGCTGTCAGACTTGCCAACAGAATCAGCGTAAAGATTTTTAAGATGGAGGGTCGCATAAGTTGTCTCCTGGTTATTCCCTGAAATCCATTAATTTGATTTTATCCGCGGCCAACCCCGCAGCCAATTCATCCTGGCAACCCACGGACCAATCTAATAAGTGAGCAGGTCTCTTTCCAGGTGTGCAGCCAGGATACCCGAATTCCAGACCGGCTGCGGGCTAAAACGAAATTTCAAGATGGCCCCATTTGGGAAAGGAATGGCATGGGTGAATGCGCGCAAGCGACGCATGCCGTCGGAAGAAACGTCGAACTGCGGGCTAATCAACGCCAGCCAGAACGCACGACTGAACTGCCCGTGGCTGAAAACGGCCACAAAATTCCCTTCCTGGCTTTCGATCAGGGCGCGCGTACGGGCCACCCGTTCGAGCAAACCGGCGAACGACTCGGCGCCGGGGCCGTCCACGAAGTACGGGTCGCCCCGTTCCCAGTAGAGATGTGCGGCGGGCATGCGTTCCTGGCCGGTTGTCCCGTTCCAGTTGGCAGGATTGAGATAGGTAAATTCCTGTACCGGCCATTCAGCCTGGGGAACGTCACGGAAACGGTGTATCGTCGCCTGCGCCGTATCCTTTGTCCGCGCGTAGGGCGAGGTGACAATCAAATCGGGAGCGCGCTTAAAGGCATGGCTGACACAGGTTGCCTGCTGTCGTCCCAGCGCTGTTAACTCGATGGTGGCAGGATGTTCGGTCCGTAGCCCGGCGTTGGATGCGCTCTCGCCGTGTCGGATAAACCAGACTTCGGTCATCATCAGTGCTCGATCACCGCTTCTTTCCAGTGCTGAAAATCGGGCAGCAGGCTGTTGGAAAGTAGCGCTTCATAGAGCATCTCGTAGCGACGAACCGTATTCTCGAGGCTGTGCAGTTGGGCCCGCTCAAGCCCGGCGCGCCCCATTTCGGGCCAGCATTCGCGCTGGTCAGCCAGCAACTTCATATAGCGCGCGGCGTCAGCGGGATCTCCTGGCCGAAACAGGTAGCCGTTCACGCCCGGCGTGACCAGTTCTGGAAGGGCGACAGCATCTGCCAGCAGGACGGGCCGTGCACAAGCCATCGCTTCCAGCGAGGCAATGCTCAATAGCTCGGCTTCGCTGGGCATGGTGAAGATATCCACACTGTTCAAAAGGGTTGGCAGGTCGTCATTGGAAATGAAGCCGGTAAAACGCACACGGTCTCCCAGGTCGAGTGAATTCGCCAATTGCTTGAATTCGTCGAAAGCAGCGCCCTTGCCGGCAATCCCCAACTGGATTTGGGGATAATCGAGTTGTTGCATAGCGTGCAACAACACGTCGACGCCCTTCTCCCAATCGACGCGACCGACGAACAGGAAGACGATCCGTTCCGGGTCCAGGCCGTAACGCAGCCGACAGGCGCGCCAGTCGGCGTCTGGATCGGGGTGGAAACGCTCCAGGTCGATGCCACACGAAACCGGGTAGACCGGTGGCCGTAGGCCCTGGGCGCGGATCAGTCCTGCCGCTACACGAGACTGCGCGGCGGCCACGTCCACACGGTTATATACTCCCAGCACCCAATGCCACAACGCCCAGTTGTAAACAGACTTGACCCGCAAAAATTTTGGAACGTAGGGGATGAAATTTTCGGGCATGAAGTGATTGGTGCCAACCCGCTTGATTCCGCGTTTCTGCGCCTCGCGCGCGACGGTGCTGCACAGGGGATAATGATCCTGAATATGGACGACATCGGGCTTGAAGCGCTCGAAGATACGACTCACGGCCTCCGCCGAGAACAAGGACACGTATGAGTTCTCATGCCACGCCGATAGATTCGTCGACCGGACTCCTTCGATCTGTACGCCGTTATGCTCGTCCTGATAGGGATGGCCCCGGTCAGACGGGATCACCATCAACACCTCGTGACCATGTTGGGCCAATCCCTCTGCCAGGTTGACCGTAAAAATCGCCTGACCATTCACTACGGGGAAATAGGTAACACCTGCAATTAAGATTCGCATCGATTGGTTTCCTCGTCTGGGTGGCTCTCCGGGAAGCGAATGAGATGCAAGAGTTTTATGGTGTGTGCGGTGCTTCGCACACACCATAAAATATCCACTCTCAGGCCCCATACGCAACCCCAAAGAACCGTTTTGGTTGAAATCCATCTTCCATCAAGGCAAATGGAATCAGGAAAAATATAAGGTTCCAGGCTGGCAAAGCCCGCCTGAAACCCCATTGTTATAAAAAGCCGTTGTTTTTATCCATCGACTCCGCTCATTTTGATGTCAGGAAAAATCTTCTTTATCCTCTTCTCTCAACATCCGTCGTCCCAGCCAAAAAACGGCCACCAGAAAAAAGACCGAACCCACCAGGATGGCATATTCCACCCCCTGCTCGACGCGTTTGATCGCCTCGGTCGCATAATAGCCGATCAGCACCAGTGAACCCGTCCACAGCATTTCGCCGGCAAAAATCGCCGGGAACCAGCGCCGCCAGGGCGCTCGAACCAATCCCGCAGCGATCAGCGAGGGAATCATAAAACTGACCGTCAACTTTGCGAAAAAGAGCACCTTGGTGGCATGTTTCATCATGGTACTTTTCAAACGCTCCAGGTGATCGCGGTGAACGCCCACCCAGCCCCCAAAGCGGAACAGCCATTCGATCTTGCCCAAATAACCCAGGCCATACCAGAGCGTGTCTGCCGTAAGATTCCCTACAGCAGCCGCGACGAATACTGGAATTGGCTTCATGATTCCCGCTGAAGCCGCCGCCGCGCCGAGTAACGTGGCAATTGGCCCTTCGACCGCCACAAACAGCGCCAACAGCAGGTAGCCCCAAATACCTAATTCCGGCAACTGCCCATTATGCAGTCCCATCATAAAATTATGCAACAACGTAATCAAAGACACGGTATCAGGGCTCCCTCTGCCTGTTTTCGACGAATTGCTTCATCTGTTCGACGTACGCCAGACTCTGATGACGGAAATAGGTATTATAGAGCGTGGCGTAGTGGCCGCCTTGCGCCAACAAGTTCTCGTGGTTGCCTTCTTCGATGATCGCGCCATGATCCATGACCACGATACGGTCGGCGGCTCGGACGGTGGACAAGCGATGCGCAATCAGGATACTGGTCGCGTCCGACAGGATCAGGTTCAAGGCCTGCTGAATCTGCCATTCCGTGAACGGGTCGATACTGGCAGTGGCCTCATCCAGAATGAAAATGGCGGGACGCTGCACCAGGACGCGCATCAACGCGACGAGTTGGCGCTGTCCCATCGAGAGACGCGCGCCGCGCTCCCCGACTTCCGTCTCCAGGCCATTGGGGAGAGTCTCCAGCCATTCGCCTTCACCAATCCGGCGCGCCAGCGCAAGCATTTCAGCATCCTTCACGTTGGGGGCCGCGTAACGGATATTCTCGGCCACCGTACCGGAGAACAGGAAAGGCACCTGCGAAACAATACCCAACTGGCGTCGGTACTGTAGTAAATCGAAAGCCCGGATGTCCATGCCATCGACCAGCAAGCGGCCCGTCTGGAATTCGTAGAAACGCGCAATCAGTTTGGCGATGGACGATTTTCCGGCGCCGGTGTGGCCCACCAGCGCCAGATTCTCACGGGCATGGATGGTCAGATCGAAGTGGGACAGGATCGGTTCTTTGTCCGAATAACGGAATCCCATATCCTCGAAATGGATTTCTCCTGTCAGGCGCGGAATATCCCGATTGTCCACCTGCACCACGTTGGGGTCAGCATCGATCAGCGCAAAGACGCGTTCGGCGGCTGAAAGACCCTGTTGAATCTGCGCCCAAAATGCAGACAGGTTCGAAATGGGGTTGACGAAGCTATCCAGGCTGAGCAGGAACAGGTACCACGCGCCGGCAGTGACAATGCCCTGTGCGACGTTCATCCCGCCGGTATAGACCAGAATCGCGGTGAACACGCCGCTGACAGCGTTCAGCGTGGGAAAGACCAGCGAAAGCACGAAGCCACGTTTGACGTTCACATGGTACGATTGCTGATTGGCTTCATCGAAAAGGCCAAAGATGCTCTGCTCCTGGCGAAAGTTCTTGGCAATCGAGATGCCACTGACCGTTTCCTTGATGGCCGCATTCACCTCGGCCATGGCGCGCATGCCATCGCGCGTTACTTTGCGCGCCAGGTTGCGGTAGGCCGCCGTGAGCAGGAACATAAACGGCACAAAGGAGCACATGATCAACGCCATGTGCCATTCGGTATGAAACATGACCACACCCAGAATGATGGCCGTGGCGATCTGCGAACTGACGTCAGTCACGATGACCACCAACTGGCCGAAATCGTACGTATCCGAAGTAATGCGCGAGACGATACGTCCCGACGAGAACTGGTCGTAGAACGACAAATCATGCTCGGCGGCGGCCTCGAAGGCCCGGGTCCGCAGCGTCATGACCACATCGCCCACGGCACGGACGACAAGCGCCCGCCGCGCCCAGTTCAGTCCCCATACGCCAGCGCCAATCAGAAACAAGGCCCCCCCTGCCAATAGAATCGATTGCAGGGTTGGGTGCGCTTTGATCAAATCGACGATACTGCTCACCACAACCGGCAGGGACGCCGCCGTAAAAGCAATCGCAGTGACAAGCACACCCACCCACGTAAACCGCTTAACGTGGGGCTTGAAATAGGCAATGATACGGCCAATCAACTGACGGTCGCTGTATTGGCGATCATACTTTTCTGCGTTGAGTCCGGCAAAGAAGCCCATAGGTCGTTTAAGGTCGCTCCAATTCCGATTCGTTCAGGTCTGTCGGCCAGTTAAACCACTGCGCTCCGATGCAAAGGAGCTAAAGATACTGCACGAAGTGATTATGCGCGTCCACCAGGATTACTTTGGGCTCGATTGGATGGTCGCTCAATTCAAAGCCCATGATAATAATTTCATCACCAGCTTTGATCAGGTGGGCCGCCGCGCCATTCATGGCAATCTGCCCAGAGCCGGCCTGGCCGGCAATCACGTACGTTTCCAACCGGACGCCGCTGGTGTTGCTGACCACCAGCACTTTCTCACCAGACCACAATCCAACCTTCTCGATGAGTTCCTGGTCAATGGTGATACTGCCGACGTAGTTTACATCGGCTTGCGTCACGGTCGCTTTATGGATTTTCGAATGTAATACCCAACGCACTTAAGGTATCTCCTTTAGAAATTCGCATTTCTCGCCGTCCCTGATTCTCGCAGCGAGCAAGGCAAACGATGCCCCAAAAGATTCGGAGGGAACTTTACTCACTAAAAATACGACGATAGGCTTCGGAAGTTTTCATCAGTTCATCGTGGTTGCCAATTGCAGCAATTTTACCCTTGCGCATCACGATAATCAGGTCTGCCCAACGAATTTGTGACAGGCGGTGTGTAATAATCAGCGTGGTACGTCCTTTGGCAGCATTGGCAATGGCGCGCTGGATCTTGTCTTCGGTGGCACTGTCGATAGCGCTGGTCGAATCGTCCAGGATCAAAATGCGCGGATCGGTCAGAAAGGCGCGCCCCAGCGCCAGGCGTTGGCGCTGCCCACCCGAAAGCGTCACACCGCGCTCACCGATGACGGTATCGTAGCCGTTTTCAAAGGTCCCGATGAACTCGTGAGCCTGGGCGGCTCTGGCAGCATAGATCACCTGGTCGCGTTCGGACTCAGGATGCCCAAAAGCGATGTTATCGGCGATGGAACGCGAGAAAAGGAAGATGTCCTGCTCGATCATCGAAATTTGCGAGCGCAGCGAGGCCAGATTCCACTGACGGACGTCGACTCCATCGACGAGCACCTGCCCCGCCGCCGCATCATACGTGCGATTGACGAGTTTTACGAGCGAGGTTTTGCCCGCTCCCGTCTGCCCGACGATGGCAACCGTTTGTCCGGGTTTGACCTTGAACGAAACATGTTCCAGCACAGACGTGCCATCAGGGTAGGCAAAAGACACGTCGCGGAATTCGATTTCGCCGCGCATCGTCCCGGCAAAGCCCCGCACGTTCTGGTCGAGATTCGTCTCATTATTGATCAGGTCGAGGATGCGGCGGGCGCTGGAAACGCCCAACGAAATCTGGGTATAGGCAAAGGTGGAGGCGAAGGTGGGAAACTCCAACATGCGCAGCAGCCCAAAGTAGGCCACTACCGCGCCAATATTGATCAGCCCCATTCGATACAGAATCAGCGCATGCACCAGGCCGCCGGCATAGGCCAATCCCAGCAACAAATTGGGCAGGAAACGCGCTTCGATATCGCCCTGGCGCACGAAGGCATTGCGCACTTTGCGTGCGTTATCGCCAAAACGGATCACCTCCGCACGCTCCTGGGCGGCCCCTTTCATGATCTCGACACCGTCCAGGGTCTCGGAGAGGTGGGTATTCATCTCTCCGAAGGAACTGCGCACCTCGTCGGTGATGGGCGCCATCGAATGCAGGTATTGCCACAGGGCCAACACGTAGCCAACGGCAAAAATAGCCGGCGTCAGCACCAGCGCCGGATTGTATTGCGGCGCAAAGAAGAACGGCATCGTCAGGAACAGGAACGAACCGACCACCAGGTTCACGCCAGGGCTGAACATGAGATTGACTTCGCGCACATCGTTGGTCGCCCGCGCCATGGTATCGCCCACCGGCTGCAAATTATGGAAGGTCATGCTTTTGCCAAGCAGCGAAAGATACAGGTCGTCGCGGATATTGCGCTCGATTTTCTGTGCCATCAGTTCGGAGCCGAAGTTGCGGCCCAGTTGCAAGACACCGCGCAAGAGTTGCGTCAGGCCCAGGGTGATACCCAGGGGAATCAACACAGATATGTCTGGCGGGGTTTGCAGCATGGAGTTGAACGCGTCGCCTATCAATACGGGAACGAAAGCCGCCATGGCCGCATTCCCCAAGGCCCCCAGGAAGATCATTAGCAGGATATACCAATAGCGGCGCGCGTGCGACCAGATCCAACGCACGGGTCCGCGTTTGTCAGAGACGAAATTACGTGGAAGCGTGAACTCAACGGAAAGAGACGCCGATGACATGGAACGATTTTATCACTTGCGCCCCGGCGCGGAAAAAGAAACGTCACGGCGGAGACCATGAATATCTTGCTACCCCCATTGGATTGCTCCCCTTGCCTTCTCTCAGCCAGAACGGCTAACACCGCAACTCCTTAAGTTGTAGGGTTGCGTTCTGGATTTTTCCCCGAAAACCAGACTTTGGCCCTCCACTTTCATAAAGTTGCAGCGCCAGAGAAACAACGACTGAACCAAGTGGGCGACCCCACCCAAGGCCCAAGGATCAAAAAATCAGGCAATCAGTTCCCAACTGACCTGCCACAGGCGCTCGGCCACCTCCTGATCGTACGAGGCAGGGTCCGAATCGATGGCCTTCGAATCGCTGAAATATTTTCCCGTAACGCCTTCCACCTCCGGCGAGGAAGCCAGATAAATGCTCGTCGCCGCCCCTTCGTCTTTTTGACGGATGAACGGCCCGATCAGCCCCATGCCCAGGCGGAATAATAGGCCATTGTTTTTGGCAAAACCCGTGGCTACGAATCCGGGATGCAGCGCATTGGCCGTCACGGCAGTCCCTTCGAGTTTGCGCGCCAACGCGTATGTGAACAGGATGTTCGCCAGTTTCGAGCGGCCGTAGGCCGTCATGCCCCGATAATTCTTCTCGCATTGCAGATCGTCGAAATCGATCTTCTCACCGCGATGGGCGCGTGACGAGACGTTGACGATGCGCGCCGCTCCGCTGGCTTTGAGCAGATCGAGCAGCAAGTTGGTCAGATGGAAATAGCTGAGATGGTTGAGCGCAAAGGTCATCTCCAGCCCATCCGCCGAAAGCTGGCGGCTCATGAAGAGCATGCCCGCATTGTTGACCAGCACGTCCAGGCGGGTATGGCGCTTCTTGAACTCGAAAGCAACCTGGCTGACGCCGTCCCGCGTGGAAAGGTCTGCGGCGATGTACTCGACGAGCGGGTTGCCCGTCTCGGCTTTGATCTGCTCGACGACGGTAGCGCACTTCTGCGGATTGCGGCTGACGACGACGGTTTGCGCACCCAGGCGGGCCAGTTCACGCGCCGTGACCAACCCGATTCCGGAAGTCGCACCCGTCACAAGGATCGTTTTATCTTGCATGGAAGGGGCCATCTTTATTCTCCATAAGAATCGCTGTACGGGCGCATCGCGATGCGCCCCAACCGACCACTGCTGGCAGACAAGCACTTACGCACACGAGCAGCATCTTCTCATAAAATCGAGATGGAGCCCCGAAAGGTTTCCTTCGCTGGCGAATTTGCCAGCAAGACCCGTTTACGCGAAAAACCTTCAGGGTCTTTTCTACCCCAAACTATAGAGAAGATACCATGAGCATCACCTACACTTTATCACCTACTGGCTTCTTTGCCCATCCCAACCCAATGCGGCCGCGCTCCGTCTCGATCCGCAAAATGACGATGTCGAGGATGTCGCCTACTTTCAGAACCGTCCCGAAGGGAATCTGGCTCTTGTGCAGCAGGCCATCCTGCTTGACGCCGATGTCGACGAAGGCGCCGAAATCGACGACGTTGCGCACAGTACCCTTGAGTTCCATGCCTTCGACCAGGTCTTCCATCTTGAGCACGTCTGAACGCAGGATGGGCGCGGGCGCTTCCTCACGCGGGTCGCGGCCCGGGCGCACGAGCTGTTCAAAGATGTCCTTCAGCGTCGGGAGGCCGCAATCCAGTTCCGCGGCCAGCTTTTCCAGCGGGGTCGTCGCCAGCAGCGCGTCCAGGGCAGGTTTACGCTCGTCTAACGGCGAGGCAGGCTGAAGTCCGGCGCGCTCGAGCACGGTTTCGGCAACGGCATAGGATTCGGGATGGATGGCCGAGGCATCCAGCGGGTTGGCTCCGTCACGGATACGCATGAAACCCGCCGATTGCTCGAAGGCCTTCGGCCCCAACCCGGAAACTTTTCTCAGATCCGAACGGCTTCGGAAAGCCCCGTTTCCGTCACGGTAGCCGACGATGGCGGTTGCCAGCTTGGGGCCGACTCCGGCCACGTGGGTCAGCAGCGCGGCGGAGGCTGTGTTCAGGTCGACGCCGACGTTGTTCACTACCGACTCGACCACGCCATCGAGCGAGTGACTCAAGGCGCTCTGGTCCACGTCATGTTGGTACAGGCCGACGCCAATCGACCTGGGATCGATCTTGACCAGTTCGGCCAGCGGGTCCTGGGCGCGGCGGGCGATGGAGACCGCGCCGCGAATCGAGACGTCCAGGTCGGGGAACTCGGCGCGGGCCAGCGGGCTGGCGGAATAAACCGAGGCGCCGGCTTCGTTGACGATCAGGTACCTGGTCGGTTGGGGCGCATCGCGATGCGCTCGTACGGCCTCGGCGGCCAGTTTTTCGGTCTCGCGCGAGGCCGTGCCATTGCCGATGGTGATCAGCGTGACGTGGTGGCGGTTGATCATGTCTTCCAGGGTCTGGAGCGCGCCGGCCCAGTCGTTTTTCGGCTCGTGCGGGTAGATCGTGCCGGTATCGAGCAGCTTGCCGGTTGGGTCGACCACGGCCACTTTGCAGCCAGTGCGATAGCCGGGGTCCAGACCGAGCACGGTTTGGTTGGCTAATGGCGGCAGGCTGAGCAACGCACGCAGGTTGGTAGCAAAGACGTTGATGGCGTGACCATCGGCCTTCTCGCTCAGCGTGCGGCGCACATCACGCTCGATAGCGGGCAGCAGCAGGCGATCCGCGGCATCTTCGGTGGCCAGGACGAGTTCATCGCCGAAGGGTGAAAGGATATCGGCCTCGAAGACGCTCTCGATGGAATCACGCCAGTCGCGCTCGGGAATATCCACGCGTATTTTGAGAATGCCTTCCTTTTCACCGCGGTTGAGCGCCAGGATCTGGTGTGGCTGCAGCCGGTCCACGCGATTTTCGAAGGCATAGTAAGACTCGTAGACGCGCTTCTCGTCGACCGCATCTTCGACCTTGACGGCGGTGACCTTGGAGAACTTGAGCGCCTTTTCGCGCACCGACTGGCGCACTTCGGCGTTGTCGCTGATGGTCTCGGCGACGATGTCGCGCGCCCCTTCGATGGCATCCTGCACCGTGGCGACTTGCTCGTTCAGGTACTCGGCGGCAATCTCCTCCAGCGGGCGCGGGTCGCTGGCCTGGGCCAGGACCAGGTCTGCCAGGGGTTGCAGGCCTTTTTCGCGCGCGACCATGGCGCGGGTGCGTCGTTTGGGCCGGTAGGGCGCGTACAGGTCTTCCAGCGCAGTCAGCGTTTCGGCGGCGTTGATGGCCTCGCGCAGTTCGTCCGTCAGGTTGCCCTGTTCTTCGATGGAAGCCAGGATGGTGGCGCGGCGTTCGTCGATGGCGCGCAGGCGGGCGATCTCGTCGGCCACAATGCGCACCTGCTCGTCGTCGAGCGTACCGGTCATTTCTTTACGGTAACGGGCGATGAAGGGGACGGTATTGCCCTCGTCGAGCAGGCGGATGGTGGCATCCACCTGGGAGGGCTTGACATTGAGAAGTTTGGCTATGATTTCGGCATGAGGCATGCGCGCGATTCTACCATAGGCAGCCCAGGCTAAATTTATCGTTTTTGCAGGCTCTCTGGGAGTCGCGCTGCTCATATCTGCACCGGCTCCCTTACTGCATAGCCTTTTGGCAACGAACTCTAGAGGGGAGTGTTTTAGCTTGCAAGCTGGCAATCCGGCCAGATTTAACACTATTCGAGGAGAGTAAAAATGAAATTGCCCAAAAACCTTGCGACTATTCTGTTGGCCGTTTACTTGATCCTGGCCGGCGTAGCAGTTTTCTTCAAATTTCCATTTATGGAACAAATCACCGGCATTTGTGCAATTCTTGCCGGAATTCTATTCCTGGTCAAGAAATAACGTCTTTTGGCGAGCAGCCTCCCCGCGTGGGAGGCTGTTTTGTTATGACGAATTTGACTGGCTGAGGATTTCATCCATATACTTATCCTAATCGATAAACCATCTCTCACCGACCCAAGTGACTACGCCCAGAAAGGAAATTCGGGATGATAACTGCTGAGAAGTTCGTGCGTCCACCGATGTCTACCGTGCGGCAGGTCTTGCTGAGTTTCTACTGGTTTTCCATCAACCTGATGTGGGCCGCCATCCTGATCGTGACGATGCCCAGCCAGATCAAGGCTGCGGTGGGAAACAGCACCAAAGGCACCAGCCTGGGATTGGTGCTGGGCGCGGGGGCGTTCGTCTCGTTGCTGGCCGCGCCTATCTTCGGCGCGCTCTCAGACCGCATCCGCCTGCCGGGTGGCCGCCGCAAGCCCTGGATCGTGGTCGGCACGCTGGGGACGGTCGTCACCCTGTTCGGGCTGGCGAATTTGATCCGGCCCGGCCAACCCGGGTCGTTGGTGGGATGGAGCGTCGCCTTCCTGCTCTGGCAATTTTTCAGCAACATCGCCACCGCCCCGTATAGCGCCCTGATCCCCGACCTGGTGCCGCCCGAACAGCGCGGCTCGGCTTCCGGCTGGCTGGGACTGATGACTATTCTGGGCACGTTCGTCGGCGGCGTGACAGGGTTTCTCGTCGGGCCCCTGGGCATCCCGAACATCTATCTGCTGATGGGAATCATGCTACTGCTCGGTATGCTGGTCACCATTTTCGGCGTGGACGAGTTGAACGCCCCTCGCAGCCTGCCCCCCTTTCAGTTGGGGGAATTCCTGCACGGGTTGTACGAACCCTTCCAGCACGCCGATTTCGCCTGGGTCGTGCTGACCCGTCTGCTGGTGACGATGGGCATCTATACCGTGCAGGAATTCATCCAATATTATCTGGGAGATGTGATCGGCGCGCCTTTCGTCCTGGCCGGTTTCGGCACGGTAGCCACCACGCCCGAAGCGGCGGTGTCCTTCTTCCTGCCGGCTTTGCTGCTGGGCGCGCTCATCACCACGCTCATTGCCGGAATCCTGTCCGATAAATACGGGCGCAAACTGATGGTATATCTCTCCGGCGCCTTTATGGGACTCGTTTGCCTGGTCTTCGTGCTCTTCCATTCGTTCACGTTGGCGGTCTTGATGGGGGTGGTCTTTGGTCTGGGATATGGCGCTTATCAGAGCGTGGATTGGGCGCTGGCTTCGGATGTGCTGCCCTCCCTCGATGATTACGCAAAGGACATGGGCGTTTGGCACATCGCGGTAGTGCTGCCGCAAGTGATCGCCACACCCATCGCCGGGGCCCTGCTCGACAATTTCCAACGCGTCGGCGCAGCAGAAAACATGCCGAACCTGGGATATGCGGTTATTTTTCTGGTGGCAGTGGTGTACTTCATCCTGGGAACGGTTTTCGTCAAGCAGATCAAAAGCGTGCGCTGACGATTTCTGTTTTCCCTATTCCGGATAACCAGTGAAATGAAGCGGATTGATGGAGGTTTTCATCACGCTGATTCCCAAAGGGCCAGAAAAATTGGGTACAATCAGGGGATGCAAAAAACCGCAATTTCCCTTGTTCTGCTCGTTACATTGACGGCCTGTTCATTGCAGGTCTCTGACCAGGCAACGCCGGAGCCTTCTGCGGTCACATTCTCCACAGCGACTCTCATGCCCACGTTCACGCCGCGCCCCGCGCCAACGGAGGCTCCGCCAACGGTAGCTCCAACCATCGAACCGATCGGGGGCATCGTCACAACGCAATTAAACGTGCGCAGCGGCCCTGACCAGGGCCAGTCGGCTTTGGGATTGCTCGGCCCCGGCGCGCAGGTACAGGTCATCGGGAAGGACTCGTCCGGCCAATGGTGGGAAATCGTCTACAGCAACTCGCCCAACGGCACGGGTTGGATCGTCGCGCAGTACGTCAACATGAAGAGCGACACAAGCAATGTGCCCGTCGTCCAGGCGGCAGTGGCCCTCCCAAGCGCCACGCCGGCAGCTTCCGGCGGTCAGGCTACGAGTCAACCCACCAGCCCGCAGGCCACTTCCGCTCAACCGACGCCACCAGCCTTTACGGCAACGCCAAACGGCCAGAGCGCCCAGGTCACCCAGGAGATCAACGTCCGCGCCGGGCCGGGCACCACCTTCGGCGCGCTGGGCCTGCTTAACCCCGGCGACTCGGTCACACTGACGGGCCGTAACCAGACGAACACCTGGTTGCAGGTCAACTATCCCGCCGGGCCGGGCGGCAAAGGCTGGATCGCTGCGCTCTACCTGAAAGTCTCCGGCACGCTGGACGGCTTGCCTTATTACGACAACCAGGGCACGCCGGTGACCCCGCCCGAACCCGTCGTCAACCAACCGACGCCTTCCCCCACGCCTTACGCGCCGGCCCCCGACGATAAAGATTCACAGGATAACCCGGCTGTCAAACTGACCTTCTCCCCCTCGGGCGGGCGTCTGTTCAGCTACGCCAGCGACCTGTCGTCTCCCCAAGGAGACGCCGAAGATTGGGTCGCTTTTACGCCGTACGGCCCGACAGCCGATCAACCGACATACGTTTACTTGACCTTAAAGTGCAGCGGCAACGGCGGCATCACTGCCACGCTTCTGCAGGACGGCCAGCCTGTGCCAGACGTCCAGCCTTTATTGTGTGGACAGTACGATCTGGGCGTCAAAGTGCTCGGCGGCAAAAACTATACGCTGGCCTTGAAAGCCGACAGTTCAGGCAGCGGCCTGCGATACGTCAGTTACGTACTCACGCTCAAAGTCAACCAATGAAATGAAAGGATGGCTCTTCGGAAAATTGTGCAGCAGGAACATACTTCCAGTTTTCACAACGAATTCCAAAGAGCCGACAGGGTTTTTGAAATGCGCAAACTCTTTTCACTCGTACTTCTAGCGGTGCTCATTTCCGGTTGTTCCGCTCCCGGCACCGGCGCAGCCTCCACGTCCGATGTGAACGCCGTCATGACCGAGGCAGCCTCAACGGCCTTTGCCAAGTTGACCTCCATTGCGACAGCCGTCACGCCGACCCCCAGCATTACACCGACGATGCCCGATACGCCTACATCCGCGCCGACGCTCACACCCACGATGATGCCCACCATCGAACCCATGGACGGCGTTATGACCGCCAATACGAACGTTCGCTCACGCCCCAGCAAAGGCGCCAGTGAACGGCTGGGCGGCCTCTTCTACAATAATGGTGTCAAGGTCATTGGGCGGAACGACCAGGCAAACTGGTTATGGATCATCTTCTCCGATTCGCCCACCGGCACGGGCTGGATCACAGCCAATGCCGTAAGTCTCAAAGGTGATATGGGACAACTGCCCATCGCACTCGTGCCTGACAACTCGGACACACCGCAACTTTTACCACCGCTGATCTACGTCATCACGGGCACGCCCCTGCCACTCAACACACCCGCCGCCGGGGCGCAAACCGCCAAGGTGACGAACCTCACCAATGTCCGGGTTGGGCCGAGCGAAGGTTTTATGGTCATCGGCACGCTCCAGACAGACGACATCGTCACAATGATCGGACACTACGGCGCAGGCAAGCAAAATTGGGTGCAGATTGATTATCCCTCCGGGCCCGACGGGCACGCCTGGATCTCAACAGAAACCCTGGCGGGTGCCAGCAGTTTCAGCGGATTGCCTGAATTCAACGTCCTCGGCACGCCAGCTACAGAAGCGCCTACCCAGGGCCCCACCGACACGCCCAACCCGAATGCGACCCCCGTTCCAACGGATACTTTCACCCCCGCGCCAGCCGGCCCGGCAGCCCAAGTACTCGCTCAGATCAACGTGCGCTCCGGCCCGGCCCAGAGCTTTGACTCGCTCGGCATGCTCAATCCACAAGACAACGTGGTCGTTACCGCTCAGACGCTGAACGGATACTGGTACCAGATCCAATATGCGAACAGCCCGAACGGGCACGGTTGGGTCGCATCCCAGTACATTCGTATTCTGGGTGATATGCGTAACCTTCCTTATTTCGACAACCAGGGCAACCCGCTGAATCAGCCCTAACGCGGTTCAGGTCGTTTCTACAAACCGGGATGCTTTCCCTGGCTCCCTGGTTGCCACATAAGCAGAGGACCTTATGGACGCTGCTTTGAAATCCCGCAAGCGCTGGCTAGGCCTGTTCTACGGCCTGGCCGGCGGCCTGGGCTTTTCGATTATGGCCTGGGGTATCGATGCGTTGACCCTTTCCGACGCCCATGCGGGCTATCCATGGCTTCGTTTTCTGGTGGGTCTGGCAATCTGCCTGCCCTTGGCTGGCCTGGCCGGATGGGCGACCGTCCGGTTTGATAGCGTTCTGCTTGGCGTCCTGCTCTGGACCGTCGTGGCAGCCTCCTTTGCCGCGCTCGTGCTCTACTTTCCCTTCAGAATTGCACCACACCTGATGACCTCGCTCGACCCCACCCTGGATGGCTGGCTGGTCTATCCATACGCGATGGTGCGTGGAACCCTGACCTGGCTAAGTCCGCTGGCTGCCCTGCTGGTCGCGCTGGCCGTTGCCTCGCTGGAGAATGCGCTGATCGACCAGGCTGTTTACTCCAGGCAGTGGGGAGCCGTGGTTCTGCCGCTGGTCGGGGTAATGTTACTGTTCGGATTGGCCGGATTCACCGCCGATTTCGTGGTCAATACGCCCCTGCGCGATCCCCTGGTAAACGTAGACTCGACGCTCCAGTTCGCCGTCGAGCATCAAAACAAGGCGCTCAGCCCGGCCTTGATGCGCAGTATGCACTTGAATTCGGTCAACGGCATCCATGACATGTTCAGCCGGCCTCGCGATTTGTTCATGGGCGATTTTGACCGAAGAGGCAAACCGCTCAGCGTACTCGTCAACTTCCGCGGCAAGTGGGTAAGCTGCATCCTGGAAGATGGTTATCCGTTCCTGTGCAAGAAGGTCGATACGCGCTGAATGGAGCTTTTTCTGAATCGAGATTGGAAGCCGCTGGGGGTATTTCTGTTTCTGGGCCTGGCCTTTGGACTGGGATTGACGTTGGGCAAACTTGTACAGGTCCGCCAGCCCTGGACGTTGGACGACTTGCGAATTCTCGACCCAACCAGCGCCACAAATCCCAACGCCGATGTGATGGCGCTCTACTTTCGCACATCCGGCTCTGGCTGTGAAATCCGCCTCGATTACCTGAGTCTCAACGATCCACCCCCGTTTTTCATCCAAGTCAGGCTGGGAGACCGTACCCTCAACGTTAGCGGCGCTGGCCCGCAACCTGCCGGAGTCTCGCTAACAACCGATACAGTCACAGCAACATCGGTTGTGACCGTCGAGGCCTGTTCTCCACGTCCGAGCAGCCTGTTAACGGTGCGCCTGCTCTCGCAAAAAGATTCGTCGGTTCTCGACCAGATCGGCCCGGTGGCGGTCGACGCGCCGGCACCCCCGGCACACGCAACCCTTTCATTCGCCTTTTACGATGTTTTCTCCCCCGCAGTCACGCCCGTCCAGGCTTTGCGGCACTGGGACGGCGCGCATACCGGGCCACGCGGCGAACGCCATGGTTTGCGTTATCTGCTGCTGGCTGCCGAGAAAAACCGCATTCCCCTGACCCTCCTGGACATCAAGACCCTCGACGCGCTTTCCGCCCTCGATTACGTCGGCGGTCTGGAATATCTACAACGCCTGGAACAGGAGGGACTGCTACAGATGCCCCTGGTGACCGACGGGGAACCGACCAGCCTTTCGCGTGGCTTCAGTCAGGCCGCCGCTCAAATCTTTGGCCTGCGCCCGGCAGGTTTCGACTATGATGCGCTCCACCCCACTGCCGGTTTCCTCTTCCAGGCCTTCGACCCCGGCCAGGACGGGTTGCCGCTCGACGCCCGGCGCAGTCTGCTGAAGGCTGCCATCCACGGAGGGGAAATCCTGATCGGCGGCGACTTCGAGCAAACCACCTGGGGAACGCCCAATTACGTCGATCCCGCTTTCGCTTATCTCGCAGCACGGCCCTACTTTCAGTTTACTTTTGTAGACCCTGGGCCGGCGCCACCCCCAATAATGCCAACAGCGGATCCCCTGTTCAACGATCTGGTCTATACGTCCCAAAATCATGTGATCGACTCGGCCTGGGAAACCTATCTGATGCTCACCCCGCCTACAGAGGACGCAGAACTCAGCGCGCTACGCCAAAATTACCGTGGCGTGGTTGCCAGCCTTTTGAAGGCTGGCACCTGGGCACAAACCCCTGTGCCCCTGCATGAATGCCAGGAATCAGGGCAATGTCTGCTGGCCTCCAACGATATGCTGGCCATTCTGGATGCGGACGGTGGGCGGTTGTCTTACTTCTTCATGCGCGATTCACAGGGTATCCACCAGGTCGTTGGCCCGACAGCCCAGTTTTTCGTCGGCTTCAGCGATCGCTCCCTGTGGAACCCGTCCAAAGGCGAGGCCGCCGACCCGGAGCAGGTGATGGGCGCTTTCGCAGATGCCGGGAATCCTTTTCGCCATTACACGCCCGATGTGCTGGATGTAAAGACGATCCGCTTTCGATCCGAGGATGGGCGCACGAAAACTTATCAGTTGGGCGAAGGGACGCTCTCAGTGCAGATCGAGGGCCAGGGCGAAGCGTTGACGATTCCGTTAACGGTAGAGCCTGGTGCCCGTTTCGCAACCGATTGGGCGAGTCATTTCCAACTTGTGAAACAGGCGGGACAACTCGGCTGGGGCCTGGATCACGGCCCGACGGTCTGGATTCAGGCTGCGGGTGCCTCTGACCTGCATGTGGATTCCTTCCTGGCGGTGCAAGCGATGGCATCCGCGCCGGAAGACCCGAATGCCGAACATCCGCCAGCGTTGTACGTTCCTTTTCCAATGGCAATCGTCCACCTGACGGCTTCTACCGACCAAAAAATCCTGTTTCGATTTAGTTCGTCAGGGTCTGTGTCGTCTGTGGGAATACGCTGAAGATTTGATTTTTGCACTTGTGTCTAATTGCACAAAAATTAATTTTATGGTAGAGTATTGGCATTATCCATAATCCTCCACCGGAAGGCAATTGATAAATGAATCCAGAGAACGTCCCTGACATCATCGTGAGCAGGCTGCCTGTTTATCTTCGCGCACTCCAACGTATGAGTGCCAACGGCATCATGACGACCTCTTCCCAGGAATTGGGTGAGAAGGTGAGAATTTCGGCGGCCCAGATTCGCAAGGACCTTTCTCAGTTTGGTGAATTCGGTAAACAGGGAACGGGGTACCATATCCCTTTTTTGATCGAGCGTTTGCAGACAATTTTGAAGGTTAATCGCAGTTGGGATGTAGCCGTGGTTGGCATGGGCGACATTGGACATGCGGTTGCACGATATCAAGGCTTTGCAAACCGCGGTTTTCGGGTGGCGATGGTCTTCGACGCCGACCCTGCGAAGATCGGTAAAAAAGCCGGCGGTTTCGTCATTCGGGATGCCAAGAATCTGGTGCAGGACATCCGCGAGGCAGGTATCAAGGTTGCCATGTTAAGTGTGCCGGCTTCAGTGGCCCAGGAGGTTGCCGAACAATTGGTGAAAGCGGGCGTGCAGGGAATCTTAAATTACGCGCCGGTCAGCCTGGTAGTGCCCAACAACGTTAAAGTCCAGCACATCGATCCGGCCATTGGCCTGCAACGCATGACGTATTACATCAAGTGAGGCGAAAGCGCGCCTTACATTTAGCTTTGGCTCTCCAGGATTTTCCGTGAGAAGGGCAGCTCGATGGAGCTGCCTTTGGATTTAAAAGGCGATTTGCTCAACCCGTCTTGACGCTGACGATCTGATCGACGACTTGCAGGAAAGCGTCCAGGTTGGGAATGGTAGAGACAGCAGCCGTGGCACCACTAAACCAGCCACCGTCCTTCTTTTTGATGCTAACGGTGCCACGCCGAATGCCCACTTGCTCAATTTCACCCCAGGAGAACATTTTTTTCTTGATGCTCAATTGTTCACGATTGATGGTTATCGGCCCCAGGGTCACCGTCTGGCCCAATTTGACCTTCTCCAACAGGCGCTTGTACTGGATGGGAGCCACCGCACGACTGATGAGTTTCCCCAACGTTTCCACCTGTTTATAACGATTATCGAATTTGAGGGTGGAACCATCGCGCTTGCGCAGCGTATAAATATGCGTCGTCCCCGTATAAATACCATTGGTGTAATGTTTCGTAATGGCAACGAAGAACTCTTCGACTTCCTCCCAGCGCCATTGCTCAAGCGAGTCGCGATCGCTGTATGCCAATCCGTGCTCATAGACCAACGCGGCTTTCTTCCAATTGAAGAAAGCCGAAAGCGCCAGCCCCACCCCAATCAGGAAGGCGATGATTGCGAAAATCATTGGCGGTAGAACCGTCCGTTCAAGCACGGCCGGGCCATAGCGTTGCGTCTGCACATATCCATCGTAGATACCGAAAAGGAAGGCCACCCCCGCTCCACCAAGCAGTATGATCGCAATGATGCCAACTCCCCAACGGCTGAGGTTCTTGACCGGGAAATAGCCGAGGGGCGTCCCCAGCCCATAGACCTGGGAGAACTGATCGGGAACTTCGAAAGGGGTAACGGCCTGCATCCTTCTCTCCTTGATGGGAACTCCGTCAGAACTGGTTTCTGCTACCCGAAATCGTAAAATATCCATGCGAGGGTGCGCCCTCACAGAATTCCCAAAAGCTCAAACGAGCAGCGTCCTTATACCGGGGGCAGGTTCCGCCGCAAGACGTTATACATGCCAATGGCGCGCGCAGCGCCTTCGGCCACACATGTCAGGGGATTATCGACCAAATAAGCCGGGATACCCAGAGATTTGGTCAACATTTTATCGACGCCGCGCAGTAAAGCGCCGCCACCCGTGAGTGCCATGCCCCGGTCGATAATGTCAGAAACCAGTTCGGGCGGTGTCTTCTCGAGCACACGGCGACAATTTTCGGTCATCTGCTTGAGAGGGTCTTGCAGCGCTTCGACAACTTCACCGGTCGTGAGCGTGACCGGGCGCGGCAGGCCGGTCACCTGGTCCTGCCCCTGGACTTCCATGCTTTGTTCCTGATCTTGTGGAACGGCAGCGCCGATCTTCACTTTCATCTGTTCGGCTGTGATGGGAGAGATGACGACCCCATATTTGCGACGCACATACGTGACGATGGCGTCATCCATCTGGATGCCCCCCGCGCGCATGGTTTCAGCAGAAACAATGCCATACATGGCAAGCACGGCAGCTTGCGTTGCGCCGCCTCCCAGGCAGACGACCATGTTACCGGAGGGAGAGTTGATGGGCAGGTCTACGCCCAGGGCAGCCGCCAACGGTTGCTGGATCAGGTAGGCATCGCGTGCGCCAGCCTGAAGCACCGCCTCGTGGACAGCGCGACTCTCGATGCTGGTGACACCGTACGGGACGGAAATCATAACGTTGGGTTTGAAAATGCGCACCGGGCCGCTGACGCGCTGCAAAAGCACACGCAACAGCGTTTCCGTGATCTCGTAGTCGGCAATGACGCCGGTTTGGAGCGGGCGGGCCACTTCGATGCTCTCGGGCACGCGTCCTTCCATGTCACGAGCCTGGGTGCCAATCTCGACGACTTTTTGATCGGTAATATCGATCGCAACCACCGTCGGCTCTTCGACGACGATCTGCGACCCTTCAGCAATGCGTGTGTAAATGGTTCCCAGGTCGATGCCCAGGTCTTTGGAGAAACCAGCCATAGTTAAACGTTACTCGCCTATCAGAGTGGTATGTTTTCCGGAACGATAGCGGCGAACCGCCTCCAGGCGCAAATCAGAGCGTCGCAATGCAGCTTGCAGCGCCAGATATGTATCCTGGTCTTGTTCAGGTTGGAGTGCCACAAGGGCCTCCTCGGCACGTTTCCGCGCAACCTCCGCACGGACAACGTCGATTTCTTGCACATTTTCGGCGGCGTCAGCCAGCACAATGACGCTGTCGGGCTGCACTTCGGCGACCCCGCCCGAAACGGTAAAGATCTGTTCCTGGCTTTTCGTCCGCACTTTGACGACGCCAAATTTAAGCGTGGTCAGAAGCGGGGTGTGCTTGGGCAGGATTCCCATTTCGCCCTCGCCGCCGGGGAGTACAACAATGTCAACGTTCCCTTCAAAGACAGTTCGGTCTTGCGATACGATTTCACAGCGAATGGGCATCTAATTCTCCCGCGTCCGCATGGGTGCGCGGACTGAGCCGGTCAATGCTCAGGCCATTTGCAGTTGCATGGCCTTCTCACGTACGTCTTCCACCGTACCGACCATCATGAAAGCCTGCTCAGGCAGGTCATCACAGTCGCCGCCCAAAATTTCGCGGAAGCTTTCGACGGTTTCGCGCAACGGGACATATTTTCCGGGAATGCCGGTGAAGCGTTCGGCCACGTAGAACGGCTGCGAGAAGAAACGCTCGATTTTGCGGGCGCGTCCCACCAGCAGCTTGTCCTCTTCGGACAGTTCGTCCACGCCGAGGATGGCAATAATATCCTGTAAATCTTTGTAGCGTTGCAAAACGCGTTGCACATCACGAGCAACTTTGTAATGGTCTTCGCCAACAACGTTCGGGTCGAGGATGCGGCTGGTGGAAGCCAGCGGGTCCACTGCCGGGTAAATGCCTTTTTCGACGATGGAACGTTCGAGGGCAATGGTCGCGTCCAGGTGGGTAAACGTCGCAACCGGGGCAGGGTCGGAGTAATCGTCTGCAGGAACATACACTGCCTGCATCGAAGTGATGGAACCGGTATGGGTGGAGGTAATACGTTCCTGAAGTTCACCCATTTCAGTTGCCAGTGTCGGTTGGTAGCCGACCGCCGAGGGCATACGCCCCAACAACGCCGATACTTCCGAGCCGGACATCGTAAAGCGGAAAATGTTGTCGATGAAGAGCAACACGTCCCTGCCCTGATCACGGAAATATTCCGACATCGCCAACGCCGAGAGCGCCACGCGCAGACGCACGCCGGGCGGTTCGTTCATCTGGCCGTAGACCATGACGGTATCTTTCATGACGCCCGCTTCGATCATTTCGCGATATAGCTGCGTACCTTCGCGGGTGCGTTCCCCAACGCCGGCAAAGACAGAGTTGCCTTGATGGACGGCCACGACAGAACGAATCAACTCTTGAATGATAACCGTTTTACCGGTTCCTGCGCCACCGAAAATGCCGGTTTTGCCGCCTTTGGTAAAAGGAGCGATCAGGTCAATGACCTTGATACCGGTTTCGAACACTGCGGTGTGGGTGGCCTGATCGGAAAAGGGCGGCGCGGGGCGATGAATGGGATAATATTGTTCGGCCTTGATCTCACCTTTTCTGTCCACAGGTCGTCCCAGGACGTTGAAAATACGCCCCAGGGTGCCCGCGCCCACTGGCACTTTGATCGGTGCGCCTGTCGCGCGCGCCGGCATGCCACGGCGTAATCCATCGGTCGAGTCCATCGCAACCGTACGGACCCAATTCTTTCCCAGGTGCTTCTGCACTTCCAGGATGAGGGGCATTTGATCTGGGCGTTCGACGCTAATGGCTTCGTAGATTTTGGGCAGGTCGCCCTCAGAAAAAGCGACGTCCACCACGCCGCCCAGGATCTGTGCCACGTACCCTTTTGAATTAGCCATCCTCGCCTCCAACATTTTGGGCGCTCGCCTGCGACAAGGCTTCCGCGCCGCCCGCGATGTCCAGCATTTCATTGGTGATGAGTTGCTGACGAACCTTATTGTACTGAAGCTGTAACTCGCCGACCAGTTCGATGGCATTGTCGGTTGCATTGTGCATGGCCACCATGCGCGCCGCATGTTCAGACGCGCGTGATTCCAAAATAGCCTGATAGACTTGCAACGCCGTGAACCGCGGAACAATTTCGTCTAACAGATCCTTCTCCGACGGCTCATAAGTGTAAGGAGTGCCAGGGCGGGAGGTCACTTCATGGGTCTCTGTCTGCTCCTGATCACGCTCAATCTCTACAGGAAGCAATTTTTTCATGGCGGGTTCCTGCTTCACCGTGTTCACATAACGCGTATAGACCAGGTAGACTTCATCCACCTTGCCTTCCAGAAACTCACGGACGGCCATGCGCCCAACTGCCGATACGTCGGTAAACGAGGGCGTCGGGGACAGGTTGCTGAAATCGGCAACAACTTTGTAGCCGCGGCGCAACAACAGATCGCGGCCCTTCCGTCCAACGGTAATGAGACTGGACGGATTCGGCCAGGATTGAAAGGCGCGCGCTACGAAACGGATCAGGTTGGCATAATACGCCCCGGCCAGGCCACGGTCCCCGCTGACCACCACCACCAAGGTCACTTTGACATTGGCGCGCCGGGTCAACAGAGGGTGCAGGCTTTCGCGTCCGGGCTGTCCGGCGATATGACGTAAAACCTGCCAGGCTTTGCTGGCATAGGAACGTGTGGCCGTTAGCGCCGCCACTGCCTTGCGCACTTTGCTGGCGCTGACGGCCTGCTGGGCGCGCGTCACCTGCGAAATGTTCTTGATGCTTTTGATGCGAAGCCGCATCTCACGAGCCGAAGCCATGACGATTTTCTCCGCGCGCCTACGCTTGCCAGGTAGCTTTGAACGTATTCAAAGCTTCCCGCAGCCTTTTCTCGATATCAGGGTTGATACGCCCCGCTTCGGCGATCTCCTTGCCAATTTCAGGGTAAGACGCATCCATGAATTTGAGCAGGTCCGCTTCCCAACGGCTCATTTTTTCCACAGGCACGCCATCGGCGAAACCGTTGACTCCCGCGAAAATGACCATCACCTGATGCTCCAACGAAACAGGCGCGTACTGGGGTTGTTTCAGGATTTCCTGCATGCGGCGCCCGCGATTGAGCTGCGCCTGGGTGGTCTTATCCAGGTCGGAACCAAACTGCGAAAAAGCGGCCAACTCACGATAAGCGGCCATGTCGAGGCGCAAGCGACCTGCCACCTGCTTCATGGCTTTGGTCTGCGCATCGCCGCCCACGCGTGAGACGGAAATTCCCACATTGACTGCCGGGCGAATGCCGGCATTGAACAGGTTGCTCTCAAGGTAGATTTGTCCATCTGTAATGGAAATGACGTTGGTTGGCACGTAAGCAGATACATCACCGAGCAAGGTCTCAATGATGGGTAGGGCCGTCAACGAGCCACCCGTCCCTTTGAGCCGGACGATCTTGTTCTGCTTGGAGTCCTTCATTTTCTCCAGGTCTTCGCGCGCCTCGTGAAGCGACAATGGCCCCTCATAGACCCTCCCATTAATCGCATCCTGTTCTGACGCTAACGAATCGGCAAATTCCTTGCGGGTGATCACATAACTACTTGCCAGGCGCGCAGCGCGTTCGAGCAAACGCGAATGCAAATAGAACACATCCCCAGGGTACGCTTCACGGCCTGGTGGACGGCGCAAGAGCAAAGAGACCTGTCGATACGACCAGGCATGCTTGGACAGGTCATCGTAAACGACCAGGGCGTCGCGGCCATTTTCCATGAATTCTTCACCGATGGTGCAGCCTGCATAAGGCACAATATATTGCAAGGCCGCCGGTTCGTCTGCCGAGGCCATCACCACCACCGTGTGATCCAGAGCGCCGTACCGCTCCAGCAAAGCGACCGTCCGCGCAACGGCGGCCTTCTTTTGGCCGATCGCCACGTAAATGCAGATAACATCTTTGCCCTTCTGATTGATAATCGTATCAATTGCGAGGGCGGTTTTCCCCGTCTGACGGTCGCCGATAATCAATTGACGCTGTCCCCGTCCGATGGGAATCATCGCATCAATAGGCTTGATACCGGTCTGGATGGGGGTATCGACGTCCTGACGGTAAACCACGCCCGGGGCGATACGTTCGATGGGTCGATAGCGTGTAAATGGAATCGGGCCGTTTCCGTCGATGGGTTCTCCCAGGGCGTTCACCACCCGTCCAATCAACCCGTCTCCTACCGGAACGGAGGCAATGCGGCCCGTCGAACGGACGGTCATCCCCTCCACAATGCCGGTGTAATCGCCCATGATGATGACGCCAACAGTCTCTCTTTCCAGGTTGAAGGCAATGCCTCGTACCCCGTTGTCGAACTGCACTAATTCCTGCGAACGGACGTTTGCCAGACCCTCCACCCGGGCGATGCCGTCCCCTGCTTCCAACACGGTTCCGATGTCGTTGATGCTGACCTCGGCTTTATACGCTTCGATTTGTTTTTGGAAATCGCTCGTAATTTGTTCGATCAGGTCAGACATTTCGCCTCCAGGCCGGGTTCCGTTCAAACCACCGAATCAAACCATCGGGTTGGAAAAGACCGGCCACGACTAAAACAGGAAGAGTCTACTTTATTGACGCGCAATGGCCCGGATACCAGTTACATATCCGGGCACATTGTTAAGGGATTTCCAAAGAAATACCAGCGTTGGGCGACACGCAGGTTTTCAGTTGAATTTTTCACGAAAGGGGATCTCCGCGCCTGTTAGAACGAAAGATTTTGTCCTGTCTGCCTCCAGAACGGCCTAATCATACTTGAAAGCCAGCATATTGTCTAGTTACGTGTCTCCAGGAATCGCTGTGACAAGAGACACCAGCAAAAGACTCGGATATGACACGTCCAATTTACCGCGCCGAGGTCGAGTCCTGCACCTCTTGGATAAAAGGATGCTGAGAACCGCGCTCCGACCCTTGAAATTCTAGGGGAATATTATATACTTTGCATCGAATTTCCACTCCGGTTCTCAAGGATTCCCTTCACCATGCACGACAGATCCCTTCCGCTCTACTTATGAAGAACTTCCTGAAGAACCCTGTTCCCCCCCAAGGAGAAAACAATGATTCCAACACGTGAGCGGGAAGGCGAAAAGCCTCCCAGTAATATTGTCCACCCCCAAAACACATGGCGGGTCGCTGTCGTCGCAAATATCAAAGAAGAGAGTATCCCCCTGCCAGACGACGTTCCCGCCGATGCTTTGGCCGATTATGACCACATCGAAACGATCGACTCCATCCGCGCCGTGATTGAAACAGAGGGTCACACGACTATCTTTGTACAGGCGGACCGCGACCTCCCCTACGCACTCCAAGACATTAACCCAGATATTTGCTTCAACATTGCCGAAGGGCTTGGCGGCGATGCCCGCGAGGCCCAGATACCGGCCTTGTTGGAGATGCTCAAAATCCCTTATACCGGTTCGCGCGTGTTGGCAAATGCTATTTCATTGGATAAAACTTTAACGAAACGAATCTGGCGTGATCGTCACCTGCCGGTTTGCCCCTTCCAGGAATTCAACACCGGCGAGGAGCCGATCCGCCCGGAGTTGCGTTACCCACTGTTCGTAAAACCCGCCCGTGAGGGAACTGGCATGGGTGTCGATACAAAAGCCGTCGTCAATAGTGAATCTGAATTACGTGAACGCGCAAAGTGGGTCATTGACATGTACCACCAACCGGCCTTGGTCGAAACGTTTCTACCAGGGCGGGAATTCACCGTCGCGGTGTTAGGGCGCACAGACGCCAAGCGCTTCAGCCGTCATCCAGAATGGTACGATCAGGACGGGTTTCGTCGTATGCCTATCGTCGAAGTGGATCATGCCCATTCAATCACACCCGGCATTTACAGTAATGCAGCCAAGCTAAAGAACTTTGACGAAGAAGGAGCGCCCGGCTACTACTGCCCTGCCAACATCAGCCCAGAACTCACAAAAAAGTTGCAATATTATGCCTGGCGCGCGCATTCCATTATCGGCGCTTTGGATGTCTCCCGCATCGACATTCGCCTCGATGCCGAAGGACAACCGCGGCTATTAGAGATCAACACGCTGCCGGGTCTGACGCCAAATTACAGCGACCTGTGCCTGATCGCCAATGCGGATGACATCTCTTACGACGACCTCATCCTCGAAATCCTGTACCTGGGTGCCAGCCGCTGGGGCCTCATCGAGCCTCGCGCTCTACCTTCTGCTACGAATAAGAAAAGCAATTTGTCAAAGAACGTCATGCACCGTACAGTTTGATTTTCCGAAACCGAAAGCGTCGTTCACTGCACTGACGCCAGCGGGCCCGCACTATAAAGCATGGTATAATACCGCCCGCTCATCAAGCACCTATGGAGAGGTCGCGTAGCTCGGTTTAGCGCGCACGCCTGGAGCGCGTGTAACCCGAAAGGGTTCGCGGGTTCAAATCCCGCCCTCTCCGCCTTTTTACAGGGACGACGCATGTCGTCCCTGCTTTTGTTACGAGTTTTCAACCTATCCATTCCTCACAAAAGAGTAAACTGGATGCGATGGAGGGCCCCATGAAGGAACGTCGAAAGCTTGAACGGAAATATCTTGCGGTTTATTCACGTGTCTTCGACCGCGCTACGGGCAAAGTCCTGGGCTATCTATCGGACATGTCCCGCCTGGGAGCCATGATTATCAGCGACGACCCAATGCCAGACAACACATCCGTAGAATTGCGCTTCGACCTGCCCGACCCACTACTATTCTCTACAGACCACCTTAACGTAAGCGCACGTGTCGCCTGGTGCCAACCAGATATTAACCCGGCCTTTTATAATGTAGGCTTTGAGTTTAAGAGCGTGCCAGACGCTCAACTCAAGATCATCGACCAGATGGTAGAGTTGTACGAATTCCGTCGCGAGTACCCAAATTACCCGACGCCCCCATCCACGCTCCCCAACGATTCTTGAAACAACGTCCCTTCCAATTTTCTTCTTGAAGGGACGTCTGCAAAGCGCCAATGATCTTGCAACGTTTTTTCGGCGAGCATGCTACTAAAATTTTATCATGCTCGAAGATACGCTGACCACTTTTATGGGCCAATTAGAACGTCCAATCGCTGAATCATACTGGGTCATTCCAGGGCGATTTCTCGCGGGGGAATACCCGGCCGCGCCTTACTTCGAGGAACATAGTCGCCGTCGTATGGATGCCTTTCTGGAATCCGGTTTCGACACCTTCATCGATCTGACCCGCGAAGGCGAATTGCAACCCTACGAGCCTATCTTATACGAGCAGGCTGAACGTTATGGGATCCAGGTGGAATACAGACGTTTTTCTATTGGCGATTTTGGACTACCCACTCCGAGAGAGATGAAGGAAATCCTCGACACGATCGATGCAGCTCTCAGAACCAACCATAAAATTTACCTGCATTGTTGGGGCGGCGTTGGCCGCACGGGTACAGCGGTTGGCTGTTACCTCGCCCGCCATGGTCTATCCGGCGATCAGGCTCTCGATCAAGTTGCAGCCTGGTGGCATAACGTTCCCAAGCATCACCAACATCCAAATTCCCCTGAGACCGCAGTACAGGCGGCATTTGTACGTCACTGGTTCCAATGAAAAAAGACCGGACTCAAAAAAAGCAGGGTTTGCCCCACGGCAACCCTGCTTTTTTTGAGGTTCTTTGGAATTCCCCGTGGTAAGGGAGTAATGTGGGGGTGTAGGGCGGGGGGAGCGGCGCCGACGCCCCCCCCAAAAGCCCAGCTACCCGCGCTTGCCCAACTACCCATTATTTTTTTCCCCGGCATTCACAGCTGTACCGAATCCC
>JBJKRF010000106.1:0-7301 GCA_046704785.1 Anaerolineales bacterium
CGGTTTTTACCCCCTTTAGTCAACCCCCTGGGGGGGCCAAAAAATAATGGGCCAATAGGTCCAAACAAAGCCCCCACGAATCCGCCTCGTTTTGCCGGTTCCGGGAAAACCTGGGAAAGGGCTGATATTATGTGGTCGCGTGGTTCCTGCCCCCGCGCTTATCGTACTGACATCGAAAATCGGCCTTGGGCCAGCTTCTTGGATTAGAACAAGTTTTCTAGCCGGATTGGGTCTTGCCCCGCAAGTTGTTTCGGGCTACACTTAGCGTATGTTGAACAGCACATGGTCAGATATTGATGCCAAGCATCTCTGGCAGCTTATGGAAGTCAGCCTGACGCTCAACTCGACTCTCAATCTGGACGAGTTGCTACAAAATATCATCAAGACGGCCAGTGAAGTTCTGGACTGCGAGGCGGTTTCGTTGCTCCTTCACGATGAGAAACGTAACCGTCTCTTTTTTGCAGCCTCCTCGGCAATTGACCCCAAAAGAATGGCTGAGATTCCCGTTCCGATCGATGGCAGTCTGGCGGGGAACATCTTCCGGGAAGACCAGCCGTTGATCATCAATGATAGCAGCCAGATGCAACAAACCTACAGCCGGGTGGGCAACCAGGTGGATATCGAGGTCAAATCTCTGCTGGGTATCCCCATGCGCATCCGGGATAAAGGCGTAGGGGTGTTGGAAGCGATCAACAAACAGCATGGAAAATTTACCGAAACGGACGTCCAGTTGTTGTCGGTGCTGGCCTCCCAGGCCGCCGTCGCCATCCACAATGCGCGCCTGATTCAGGCATTGCAGACGGCCTATGAGGGCATCAGTGAGACCGATCGACTCAAGAGCAATTTTCTGGCGCTGGCTTCTCACGAACTACGGACGCCGCTAAGCATCATCATCGGGTATGCTTCTTTCCTGCAGGAAAACAGAGATGGGGACGTATCGGAGAACGCCGAGCGGGTGCTGGCTGCTGCCAGTCAGATGCGTTCTCTGATCGAGGCCATGACCAGCCTGCACCTGTTGCAGGCCAAAGGCTTGACATTCAAGCCGCGCGTCGTGCCCATCCAGCAGGTGCTTAACGCCGCCTACGAAGAAATGCGCCAGATTAGCCAGGAGTTGCGCCATACCGTCACCTTCGAGATGCCGGTACAGTCCCTGCTGGTAACCGCCGACCCCGAAAAGCTGACACCCGCATTTATCAATATCATCAACAATGCGATTCGTTTTACGCCGCCGGGTGGAAAAATCACGATTGGGGCAAAACAAAAAAGCGGCAACATCCAGGCCTGGGTGCAGGATAACGGAATCGGCGTGTCCGCCGACCAACTTGCCAAAATTTTCCAGGAGTTTTACCAAGTCGAGCAACAGACCACCCGTCAGTTCGGCGGTATGGGCATTGGTCTGACGATTGCCAAAGGATTGATCGAGACGCAGGGCGGGCGGATTTGGGCCGAAAGTGAAGGCCTGAACAAGGGCACCACCATCAAAGTACTGCTCCCCCCGGCAGGAACGAACACACTCTCAGCCCCACTTCCCCAGTAATCCATGAAAAAGAAAGAATATGCGATCTTGATTCTGATCGCACTGTCTTCCGGTGCGATGGGCTTTTCTCTGCTTACCCGTGGACACGTATGGGGGGATGACTTTGCCGCCTATATTATGCAGGCGGGTAGCATCGTCCACGCAAATGAAACCGACTTTATCCTTCACAATACGATCACCATCCAGCAGTCGAATTATCCTGTGGGCCCGATCGCCTATCCGTGGGGTTTCCCGCTGTTGCTGGCACCGCTTTATGCGTTGTTCGGCGTCAATCCTCTCGCGCTCAAACTGCTCAATCCCTTTTTTTACACACTGTTTCTGATCGTTTTCTATCTCTTTGCCCGGTCCCGGTTGAAAGGGACAACGGCCCTCCTGCTGACCGGAACCCTGGCTTTTCTCCCTGCATTGCTTTTAAGCCTGGACGAAATTCTATCTGACATCCCCTTCCTGTTTTTCACGACTCTGGCGCTATGGCTGCTCGAACGCTATGCCACCAGTCGCTCCGTGCGAGTGAACCTGGGTCTTGGCGCCGTAATCTTCGCCGCTTACTTTATCCGCACCAACGGAATTGTGTTACTGGGCATACTGGCCGTGGCGCAATTGATGCAACTCCGCGCCGAAAAGGAAAACAGGAAAGCCATCGCACCGGTTGCCGGACTCCCTTATTTGACTTTTATCGTGTTGTTTGTTCTTGTCGCGTTGATTTTTCCCAGCGGACAGGCTTCGTACTTCACCCATTACAGCATGCTCACCCCTCAACGGCTACTGGACAATGTGGTCTATTACGCCACTTTAATGGGCACCTTATTCGATGGCATTCCCGCCGGTATGCTCCTCTTTATCCTGCTGGCCTGCTTCTACATTGGGGCCGTCTTCGCGCACTTCAAGCGGGACCTGCTGTTACACGTCTTCACCGCCCTGACGCTGGCCGTGTTCATCACCTGGCCCGAACGTCAGGGACTGCGTTTTATCTATCCACTGGTGCCCATCTTCCTGATCCTTTCCGCTGGCGGTATCGAGCTTGTCATCGAGCATTTGGATAAATCCTACCGACAAGCTGCGCGTTCGCTCGCTTATGGATTCTGGGGTCTCCTGATTGTCCTTTCGCTGGCCCTATGCGCTCGCGCCGCCTGGCATACCCTCGCCACCAACCGGCTGGACATCAACGGGCCGTTCGACCCCGTCAGCAACCAGATGTTCGTCTTCGTCCGCGAACAGACTCCGCCCGACAGCCGCATCATCTTCTTCAAGCCGCGCGCCATGCGTCTGCTCACCGGGCACGACTCCATCCTGATCGACCAGTGCGCCGACCTTGGCAGGGGAGATTATGTTGCAATCGATGAAAAGCTCGGCGCCGATGGTCAAATTCCCCAAAGCAAAATAAAGAATTGCAATCCGGAACTCAGCCTGCGGCGGGTCTTCAATAACAAACGGTTCAGCATCTATCAGATCGACAGCAGACAATAGATCGGGCCCGGCTCGACCCTGTCAGTCGGTGCCATCCTCACGCGACAAGAACCCGACCGCTTTCCCCTCCTCATCGTCCATCACCAGTGACAGGCTATACCCCTTTCTATAGTCATCCACGTCGATCAGGCGCAAACTTCGTTCCAGGGTTGAATTAGGCGGAATCCACTCACCCACGCGATTCGGCGTCTGATAGAAAAAGGCACGCTGGAAGGCGACATCCGCATCGTCGAGGTTGATAGCCAGCGGATAGATGCGCGCCTCCATCAAATCCTGGAAGAAATGGGTGCCGAAAGAAGGTTCCGGCGAGGTGCCCACCTTGCGCCCGGAGAGTTCGATCAGTGCCCGGGTATTGTAGATATCGCCATACGCCACGTGCACGCCCAGGTCTGGCGTGGAGGTACCCCAACGCCCCGGCCCGACACAAATGAAGGTCTTGCCTTTGAGCGCCTGGTTGAGTTGGCCGATTGCGCGTTCGAGCTTGGTGCGTTCCACCTGCGACTCAATGTTGAAGTATCCTTCAGGCACCACAAACAACACGTAGCGGATTCCCCGCACTGCGCCTTGTGGAACCATGCGACGGGTGACAAAAATGACATCTCGCGTGGGAAGTTCGTCCGGGATGTGAACGTCCTTGCCATCTTCGATATGACTCTGCGGACGACATTGCAGCAATACAATTTTGACTGAAGGCTGCATGGATTGGGGATCGACCACGCGCAGCGTGAATTCGGTATCCACGGGCGCATGATAATTTTCTTCGAGCGTCTTGAGTGTTTTACGCATCAACGAGGCGAACTGCGTACGGCGCAGCAATTCATCGAAAGTCACCACCATCTGATTCACATCCACCATGCTGGTACGCATGGCCGTCAGATAGCCGCCCTCATCGATTTGCGCAATGTAACGCGAGGGCGGATAACGGGGATCGAGCACCGTTTCAATCGGCAGCGTCTCGAACTGATTCTTTTTCAGGTCGATCAGGTCGATGTACTGCTGTGAATAGCGTCGGATCATTTTGGTCTCCGCTGCCGGATGCAGCAGGGGATGGCTGAGCGCTACCAGGCGCGGATGGTCGTTGGCGAGAGTATCGACGGCCCGGGTGCCCAGACCCCAAACCAGACGGACGAATCCATCCTCGCGCCGAATTTGGGGCGACCAGCGGTACAGGTTACGACTGAAAGCAACCCCGGCCCCGTGCGGGAAAAAATAGCGTCCATAGGTCTCGCCCTGCACAAACTGAATCAGCACCGCGATACGTTCGTCATAATCGACCAAGCCTTTATTGTGACGGTAGAGCAACACGTTTGGATTGAAACACGACGCATAGACTCGCGCGATAGCCTCCGTCAAAGCGGACAGATTCTCTTCGGGCGTTCCCTGGTTTGGACAGAAAAAGCTCTCGTATTTTCCGGCGAAGGACGTGCCGAAATTATCTTCCAACAGGCTTGATGAGCGCACGATCAGGGGTTGCTTGTTGGCCTCCTCGAGGATGGCGCGCAAATGCTCGATAATATCGCGCGGCAAATGGCCCTGGATAAATTCCTGCTGAATGACCGGGAAGTCGAGGCGCATCTGCGCTTCGGGTTTGTATTTCTGGTCGGCCCAGTGCAATAAGCCGTTATCCGTCATAAAGGTGTAAAACACGTCGGAGCCGAAAAAGTACGAGGTGGGGATGTCGAAGGCAGCCTGCACATCCGGCGGGCCGACCTCGCACAGGATGCGATAGGCCAGCAGCATCCCGGCCGCCTTCCCACCGATCTTCCCATAGCCGATTTTGCGCCGGCGGATTTCCTTCAGGTCGTCTACGGTAAACCATTTGCGCGCGATATTGAGGTAAGCAAGCTGGTCGCTGATCATCGTACGGATCAAGACGACTTTAATCTCCTGGAGCCGCGCCTCGAGATGCTTGCTCTTCTCGGTTGGCAGGCGTTCGATCATCTCGGCTTGCTCGAAAAGCATCTCTTGGGGCGCAAGTTCCGGGTTGAAGGTCACCATGTTGGGCGGCTCACCACGTTCGCCCACCGCCTGGCGAATGATACGCTCGAAGTCTTCGTAGGGCAGATTGTAGGCGAAGTAGAAGTCGGTCAGCGAATCGCGTACGCGCTCCAGGCGCTCCTCCCAAATATCAAAACTCTCCTCGGCAAACGGATCGGCCAACCCCTCCCGTATCTGTGACTGGATCGCCTTTTCCCGCACTTCTACTTCAAAGGATTCTGGCTGGATAATGCCGCACGAGAGCAATTCCTCACGCATACGCTGGCGAATATGCGCTGCCAGAATGGGGTATTGGGTCAAGGTCAGGTAGATGTTGAGAACGCGGTCCGAGGAGGGACTTGGAAAAGTCATACGTCTATTCTATACCCATCACGGGTATTCCATTACAAACTCCGCCCCGTATAAATTTCTCCGGCTCCCAAAAATTTTCCGTGGTAGGGTAGACATGGGGGGGTGCGACGCTTCGCGCTCACGAACAGAGACCGCCAACAAAAAACGGGACAGCGTGGAGCCGTCCCGTTTGCAGGTCTATTGGGCTAAATTAGCCGAGGTGCATCGGCATGATTACGTGCGTAAAGTCGTCGTCACCCACCGGGCGGACGACTCCCGGCGCATTGGCCGCCGAGGTTTCGATTGCCACGTTGGGCGTCTTGACGATCTCCAGCACCTCGCGCAGGAACTTGACGTTGAACGCGATCAGCAGCGGGAGGCCATCCACCGTCGCCTCGACCAGCGTCTCGTTCGAACCGGTCTCTTCACTATGCGCCGAAATTTCCACTTCGCCGGGCTGTAATTCACCGTTGGTCTTGATGTTCAAGCGCACCACGTTCGAGCCTTCGCGGGCGAAAATCTCCGCTTGGCGACAGGCTTTGAGCAAAGAGGCCGTGGAGACCAGCGTGCGCGATTTGTACGAACGCGGGATGATTTGCTGGAAATCGGGGAAGGTTCCGTCGATAAGCTGCGAGACCAATTCGGCGTCCTTCACCCGGAAGACCACCTGTCCGCGGCCCTTCGGCAGCACCATCTGGATGATCTGTTCGCCATCGGCAGCGATGCGCGCCAGCTCTTGCAACGCACGCGCCGGGATGATGGCGCTGACCGGCTGCACCACGGAAGAGGAGAGCGTTGCCTTGCGCACCGACAGGCGGTACCCATCTGCCGCTGCCATTGTGATGGTCTCTTTATCGACGATGAGCAGCACGCCCATCAGCACCGGGCGGGCCTCATCCGTCGAGGCGGCGAAGGCCACCTGCTGGATCATCTCCTTGAAATCTGCCACGTTGACCTGGATCGACTCGCTGAAATCGGGCACGGGCAGCGGCGGGAACTCCTGGGCGTCGATGCACTTGATATCGTTGGTCGAAGCGCCGGCGCGCACGTTCAACGTCTGTGTGTTCATGTCGAGGCTCAAGCTCACCTGCGGGTCTGGCAAAGTACCCACCAAGTCGGAGAACGTACGAGCCGGAACGGTGGTGGAGCCATCCTCCTCGATCTTGGCACCGATCCAACAAGTGATGCCCAGTTCCAGGTTGGTCGCAGAAAGACGCAAACGCCCCTCGTCGGTGGCGATCAAAACATTCGCCAACACGGGGAGCGTGCTACGGGGCGAAACGGCGCGTGAAACAGTACCCAGGCCACGGGCGAGATTTTCTTGAAGGACAGTGACTTTCATCGGCGTTCCTCTCCAGCTTCAATCTGAAAAAAGTATATCACAATGCCCCTGGCCTGTGACAAGGATGTCGCCAGATTTCCGTGAGTCTTTGGGGGTAACAGGGAGGTTCCTAATGCCCCGGAGCCTGTCGAGCCCGCTGGGAGCGGGGTCCTGGCCCGGGGCGTGCGGCGATCACGAAGAAAGGGCCGAACACAGGGACTGCCAGCGCCAAAGTCCCCCAGAAGAACAACTCGCAAAGCGACAGACGCCTGCGCCCCAGATAAGTGAGCGCGAGGGCAAACGCAACAGCAACGTAGAGGCCAAGCAGGCTGCGCAGAATCTCGGCGGTCATGTCAGGATTGTACGGGATTTGACTTGAAAAGGCAAGCGCCGCAGGGAATCATCACAGCGCCCTCATTGCACGATAAATTCCTGGTCGTTACGGTAGATGTAAAACGGGAATTGGTCGGGGTGCAGGCCTTCCCACAGAAAGGGTGACCACATCTCCAATCCGGTGGCAGCGCACTCGGCTTGATAGATGCCAGGCGGCAGCGTCGGCGATTGACAGATCGAAGGCTGGGCCACGTCACCCACAAAAGAACTGGGCGCAAGCTGGTTCGTCTCCATCAAGGTTGGCGTGCAGCCAAA
>JBJKRF010000107.1:0-5543 GCA_046704785.1 Anaerolineales bacterium
TCGGCTTTTTAAAAAAACATCGTTTTATTGGTATAGTCCGTGATGAATTTTAAGGGTTTTTGGGGGGGTGTTGGCGGCGCTTCGCGCCGCCAACACCCCCACATTTACTCCCTTACCACGAGACCAAAGGACCAAATCATCACTTCAATTGGGCGCACAGATTGTTGGCGATTTGTTTGCGCAGACTTACCAGTTCGGGATAACCGTAGAAAAACAGGACTTTTTGATTGGCGATGGTGTTTCCAGTCGGTTTCGGATACAGGACGAAATAAGCCCAGGTTTCAGCAATGTCCTCCTCCGGGTCGGTGACGGCATAATCACTGACGAACTGGTCTTTATACTTTGCGTAAAATCTATCCAGGCGTTGCTGGTAAATATCATCATCCGTTTCGGCGTCGATTTTTGACCACTCATCGTAGATCTTTATCCAGAATTTATCGAAAAAAGTGTTGATGTAGGAGTCAGGATCACTGCATCCCTCGCCGGTGAAATAGCGTGGACAGGCCTGTTCCTCGCGCGTGTAGACAGCGTCGCTGTTCGGATCGTTGAACACGGCCAGGCTGGGTTGCACCTGTTGCGAGTTGAGAGTTAACAGGTGGCCGAATTCGTGGACGAGGGTAAAAGTCAGGTCTTGCGGGTCGCTGGCATCCAACATATCCACACTCAGGTCCCATTCGTAGGCCGATGTGTCTGATTGTGAGACCGCCGCCAGAACGTTATCTTTGCCGTCCGTGGTAACGATGAAATGTTTCAGAAAAGTGCGCTGGTTTTCGGGGATAATCGCGGCGAAATAATCCCAGATATTTTCCTGGGCGCTGGCGTCTTTCTGGTACACTTGCAAACTTTGGGGCACTTGATTGTATGTGGCGTCGCTGATCTGGTCTCCGTTGATGGAGTAGGTTACCAGTACATACTCTTCACCTGACGCGAACAACCGCCGTAGCGTGTTCCGACTGGTTTCCGGCCCTCCTTCTGGAACGATGGCCTGAAGTTGGGTCATACAGGCTGTAATGCAGTCGCCGCTTGCGCAACCGGATGTAGGGGAAGGCAGCGGCATGGGCGTGGCGGTGGCAGTCGCCGGGGGGATGGGCGTCGGCGCGGGGGTCGGTGTACCGAGCAGCAGGTTGGTTGCGGCCATGCAAGCCAGTGAAACGCCTGCAAGGAGAATCAATAGAAAAACCAGACGAACAGTTGATTTCATGGTTGATTTTCCTGACCTGGGAATGGGAAGTTATGGCTTGTTTTTCTCTAGCCCGTAGACTTGTGTGGTTGGCAGCACCACCAGCAGGCCTGTGTTTGGCTCGTTCAGGTTGCCGACGATATGCTCTGTGGCAGCTACCAGCTCGGGGACGAGACTCTCGTCTTTCAATACCGTAAAAATCGTCTGGCCCATGCGCTCCGGGCTGGGCAGGAAACTGGCCAAACTGGGGATAATCGGCATATCATCGCGCAAGCCCTGTTCCTGGCGGATGCGCCCGATGCCGGTGCTCTGGAAGACGGTTACCCCATTGACGCCTATCTGCTCCCAGGCGTTGAGCAAGTCTTGAAGTTTTTCGGGGTCATGCAGGACGAATAGAATCATACTCATGGTTTATTCTCCTTGGACGCCTCGCGCCGGTGTTTTTACGACTTCTTGAACAGCACTCGCAGGAGCGGTGGTGTCACCAGCGTGCAAAAGATGACCATCCCTACCACAGCCGAAAACTCGGTCGCGTTGAGCAGGCCCGCCGTGATACCTGCGCTGGCAGCGATCAGACTGACCTCGGCCCGTGGCACCATCCCCATTCCCAGTTGGACGCTTTGGGGCCAGTTCAACCCCGACAGGTGTGCGCCCAGTCCGGCACCTAATAGTTTGCCGGCGATGGCTGCCACAACGATCAGCGCGACCAGCCCCAGGTTGCCTTGTAGAGAAAAGATATTGGCCGAAAGCCCGATATTGACGAAGAAAATGGGCACGAACAGGCCGTAGGCCAGGGCATGGACGCGTGGTTGGAGATTCTCTTTTTCGGGAGAACGTGCGAACATCAATCCGGCGATGAAAGCTCCCGTAATGGTCGCCATCCCACCGACCAGGTCCGCAGCGATGGCGTAGCCTAACAGGACGACGATGGCAAATGTCAGCACGTTCTGGCTAATGGGCAGGTCGCGCACCCACTGAACCAGGCGCGGCAGCAGCCATAGACCGAATCCGGCGGCCAGCCCGAAGAATAGCAGCATACGCGCAAAAACCCATAACAGACTGGGCAGGCCGCCGACCCCGCTGGTCAGGGCGAAGAAAAGCGACAGCATCAGGATGCCCAGCACATCGTCGAAGACAGCCGCGCCGAGCAGGCTGAAGCCAACTTGCGAGCGGAGTTGCTCCAGTTCCATGAGCGTCTGGGCTGAGATGCTAACCGACGAAGCGGCCAACGTGATTCCCAGGAAAATTGCCTGCGACATGGACAGACCGAAGAGCAGACCCACGCTCCAGCCGAGAGCCGCTGAGAGCAGCGCTCCCAAGGTGCCGGAGAGCGCCGAGGTAGACGTGTTACGGCGCAAGTCTTCCAGGTGCAATTCCAGCCCGGCGACGAACATCAAGAACAGCACACCCATCTGCCCCAAGAGCGAAATCGTCTCACTTAAGTGGGCGTCGTTCAAGATGGACAGGTTCAACAGGTTGAGCAGCGAGGGCCCCAGGGCGATGCCGACCAACATTTCGCCTAACACCGCAGGTTGGTGTAGTCGCAGGGCTGCGTACCCGGCCATTTTGGCGGCCAGGAGCAGCACAGCCAGCAAGAACGCAAGTTGTAGAAATGGGGTCATGTGTGTTGATGAAAGTGTACCACGTTGTCGCGTGGGGCCGCCGTCGAGCCGAAGCCGGCAACGGGTGAAATGAGCGGCGAATCCGGGCGCGGGTGACACTCCTCGGCGTGTATGGTGTTCTATCGGCTGTACAATTCTTCGAAATCCAAATGAGTCGTCGTAGTTGCCATCAGGCGGGTTTAGCTTCCTGCCCCATTGCGGCTTATCCTGCCGGTTGGGTTGGTCGGACGGCGATGAGAAAGTGGAGTCGTGATGAGCCTTCAGGACGAATACAAGCGTTGGAAAGAAAACACCCTGAAAAGAGTGACCGACCGTTTTCCCGAGCGGAAATCCCATTTCGTGACATCTTCTGGTATTGAATTGCCGGAGCTCGAACTCCCCGCAAGCGTTGACGCCGATTACATGGCGCGACTCGGCTTCCCCGGCGAGTACCCGTTTACGCGTGGTGTGCAGCCGACCATGTACCGCGGGCGCTTCTGGACGATGCGCCAGTATGCCGGTTTCGCCACGGCGGAGGAGTCGAACCGTCGTTACCGCTATTTATTGGAGCACGGCCAGACCGGGCTATCGGTGGCCTTCGATCTGCCGACGCAGATCGGTTACGACGCCGACGACCCAATGGCGCTAGGGGAAGTGGGCAAGGTGGGGGTGTCGATTCCGTCGGTGCACGAGATGGCGGCGCTGCTGGATCAGATTCCCCTGAGCAAGGTTTCGACTTCGATGACGATCAACGCGCCGGCGGGTGTGTTGCTGGCGATGTACATTGCGGTTGCCAAACGTCAGGGTGTGGATTTAAAGGCCCTGCGCGGCACGGTTCAGAATGACATTCTCAAGGAATACACCGCACGCGGCACTTATATCTTCCCGCCGGCGCCGTCGATGCGCCTGATTACCGATATTTTCTCATTCTGCGCCAGGGAAGTTCCCAATTGGAATACCATTTCGATTTCCGGCTACCACATCCGCGAGGCCGGTTCGACAGCGGCGCAGGAAGTGGCTTTTACGCTCTCCAACGGGATCGCGTACGTGGAAGCGGCGCTGGCTGCCGGCCTGGACGTGGACGCCTTCGCCCCGCAGCTTTCATTTTTCTTCAACGCGCATAACAACTTGCTGGAGGAGGTCGCCAAGTTTCGCGCCGCGCGCCGCCTGTGGGCGCGTATCATGCGCGAGCGCTTCAAGGCGCAGAAACCCTCCAGTTGGCAGATGCGTTTTCACACCCAGACGGCCGGTTCCACTCTGACGGCCCAGCAGCCGGAAAACAACGTAGTGCGTGTTACGCTCCAGGCGCTGTCTGCCGTGCTGGGTGGAACGCAGTCGTTGCACACCAACTCGATGGACGAGGCGCTCTGGCTGCCAACGGAGAAATCGGTGCGGGTGGCGCTGCGCACCCAGCAGGTCATCGCGTATGAATCGGGTGTGGCCGATTCGGTCGACCCGTTGGCCGGTTCGTACCTGATTGAGCGCCTGACCGACGAGGTCGAGGAGCTGGCGCGCGAGTACATCCAACGCATCGACGACATGGGCGGCGCGCTGAAGGCCATCGAGCGCAACTTTATCCAGAACGAGATTCAGGAGGCAGCTTACGCTGCGCAAAAGGCCATCGAAAAAGGCGAGCAGGTGGTGGTTGGCGTCAATCAATTTCAGATCGAAGAACAGATCACGCTCGAACGCCAGTCTATCGACCCGGCCATCGAGGCGGCTGCGCGGGCGCGATTGGCGGCCCTGCGCGAGAAGCGCGATCCGGCGCGCGTGGCGGAACTGCGCGCCCGGCTGGAATCCGCCGCGAAAGGGGACGAGAACTTGATGCCACTCTTCGTTGAGTGCGTGGAACATGATGTCACTCTGGGCGAGATTTGCAATACTCTGCGCGGTGTATGGGGCGAGTACGTGGCGGAAGGGTTTTGATATGACTTCGATCTCTTCTCTACGCCCCTCGAATCCTGTTGCCTGAAACGTTGCACGTGTCGATTGCGTATACCTTGCATGTTCTGTTTTCACCCACAGGGACGATGGAACTTTCCTTAAGAGAGGGCGGGCATTCGGAAATACTGTTGGAAGACCTGTCCGTGGAGGGACAAAATTATGTCGAATATTGACTCGCTCGTTCAAGACTTTCTCGCGCAGAAAAAGGTCGCTGTGGTGGGTGTCTCCGACCGGCGCGACACCGGCTGTAACCTGGCTTACCGGAAGTTCAAGGCGGCAGGCTACCAGGTTTCCGCCGTCAACCCGCGTATCAGTTCCTTTGAAGGCGACCCTTGTTATCCCGACCTGAAAGCCATCCCTGAAAAACCGGAAGCTGTTTTCATCCTCGCCAATCCGCAGGTGACGGACCACATCGTCCATGACTGTGTGGATTTGGGCGTCCGGCATGTTTGGATGCATTGCATGATGGGCACCAAACCCGGCCTGTCGGCCGGTACCACCAGCGTTTCATCCGCTGCGGTGCAGATGTGTCGCCAGAACGATATTGCGGTTATCCCCGGTAGCTGCCCCAACCAGTTTCTCGACCCCGATTTCTTCCACGGTCTCATGCGTGGCATGTGGCAGTTGGTCGGCAATATGAAAGTCGATTAGCCGGCTCTCTTTCTCTATAAAAAGCGGTTCATTGGGAATCTACGGGATGAAGCGGATTTGTGGGGGTGTTGGGGGGGGGCAGCGGCGGCGAAACCCCCCCAAATTTTTCCCTACCACGGGGAATTCCCAAGCTAAATAAAATCCCCCCCATTTTGGCGGGGGGTTTT
>JBJKRF010000108.1:0-8544 GCA_046704785.1 Anaerolineales bacterium
TGTTCTTGCCGTTCTGCACACGCGTGTTCAGGTCGTTGGCGACGTCGTAACGCGCCTGCGCCACCGCCAGATCGTTCTCGGCTTTGACGAAGTCGGCGCTGGCGGCGCTGGACTGCACGCTCGCCAATCTGGCCTGGGCTTTGTCCAGAGCGTCCTTGGCGTCTTGCACTTCGGACTGGGCAGCGGTCATCTGTTCCGACTGGCTGAAGTACCACAGCGGCAGGTTGAACTCAGAAGGCGCGTTGGCGGTCCAGTCGGAGGTGCGCCCGGAACGATCCTGGGCCAGGGCGGCGCTGAGCGCCAGGTTGTACTGGGTCTGGGCGGAGACCAGGGCGGCGTCGGCAGTGGCGGCGGAGGCTTTGGCGGCGTCCAGACCGGCGGCGGCAACGTTGCGTTGGGCTTTGAGCAGGGAACCGTCCAGGGTGAAGAGCGTATCTCCAGATTTGACGGAGTCGCCTTCAGCGACGGATACGCTCACGACGCGGCCAGACAGCTCCGGGGAGATGGTGATCTCCGTCGTTTCGATCATGCCCGAAGCCTGGATGGCGGAATTCGTCGTCGCGCCGGGCAGGGCCCCGCAGGCAGCCATCAGAATTGCGCCGAGCAAAAACAGGGAAAGGGATTTGAATTTCATAGGTTCCTCCAAAGTGCCTTGGCCGCGCCTTTTTCCGTTGAAGAGGGCAGGCGGGCGAAGGGTTTTATGCTTTCATACAAGCAATGAATACGTCTTCCAATGAGGGTTCGATGATGGATGCCCGGCCCGGTTGGATGTTCGCCTGGCGTAGCGCGACGGCGATGTCTTTCCGGCGGCGTTGCATATCGGGTGCGACGACATGCACGAGCGACCCGTAGAGTTCGACTTCGTCGATGGACAGTTGACCCGCCTGACGAGCGGCGCGCAGCGCCTTGACGGCTCCCACGGCGTCGGACGGTTCGAGTTCGAGCACCTGGCCGTGCATCATCTGCGTTTTGATCTCGGCGGGCGAGCCGTGCGCGATGATGCGTCCATGTTGGATGAAGGCCAGGCGGTGGCAGTGCTCGGCTTCGTCCATGTAGTGCGTGGTGACGAAGACGGTGATGCCTTCGGTGATGAGTTGGTACAGCAGGTCCCAGAAGGCGCGCCGCGAGAGCGGATCGACGCCCGCGGTGGGTTCGTCGAGAAAGAGTACTTCAGGCCGGTGCAGGATGGCTGCGCTGAGCGCCAGCCGCTGACGCCAGCCACCGGACAGGTCTCTGGTTTTGGCGTGTTCGCGGCCTTCCAGCCCGGCCATGCTCAACGCCTCCCCGATGCGGCTTTGCAGTTCGGTGTTTGCCAGCCCATAGGCCGCGCCGTAAAAGTTCAGGTTTTGCAGCACCGTCAGGTCGTTGTACAGGCTGAAGCGTTGCGACATGTAGCCGATGCGCGGACGGATCTTGCGGGTGTCGCCATCGACTTTCATGCCCAGTACTTCGACCGCGCCGCTGGTGGGTTTCATCAGCCCCAGTAACATACGGATGGTGGTGGTTTTGCCGGAGCCGTTCGGGCCCAGAAAGCCGAAAATCTCGCCGTGGCGGACGTCGAAGTCCACGCCGTCGACGGCGGTGAAGTCGCCAAAGCGTTTGGTCAAATGATTTGCAAGGATGGCAGATTGTGTATCGTTCATAGTTTTTCTCATCACAGAGTACACGGCGAACACCGAGTTTCTTCGATTTTCTCTGAGTGTTCTGTGCTCTCCGTAGTTAATCTAGCGCCTGCCGCACGAAGCGGAAGGAGAAGATGCCGATCACCAATCCTAACGCTACCAGAGCCAGCACGTGCGGCCAGAGCACATCCAGACCGGCGCCTTTGAGCAGGATGCCGCGCAGGATGTCCAACCAGTGGTGGGCGGGTACGAAATTTGCCAACCATTGCAAGACGGGCGGCATACCTTCCACCGGCGCAGCGTAGCCGGTAAACATGAAGTCCACCATGCCGACCAGTAGCACCAGCAGGAAGGCCTGATGTTGGCTGTGCGAGATGACCGAGAGTACCAGCCCCTTGCCCAGTTCGACCAGCAGGTACAAGAAAGCCAGGACGAGTAGCAACGGCAACGAGCCGCGCACCGGCACACCGAAAGCGAAATGCACCATGGCAAGCATCAACAGAAAATCCAGAAATCCGACGATGACGACCGGGATGGATTTGCCGGCCATGATCTCCAGCGAGGAGAATGGCATGACCAGCAACTGTTCGAGTGTGCCGAGTTCGCGTTCGCGTGAGAAAGCCAGCGCGGCGAAGAGCAACACGGTAAATTCCAGCATCAGGCCGAGTTCTGCCGGGGTGGTATAAAGCGCCTCGGATAGGTTCTGGTTGAACCACACGCGCAGACTGGGGACGAACCCGGCGAACTCGTCCGGATTCAGCCCCAGGCGTTGGATGGCGATGCGCTGGTCGATCTGGGCGGTCAGCCCCTGGATGGCGCGTTGCGCAGCCAACGCGGGTGTGCTTTCCGCTCCGTTCAGGATCACGAACAGAATCGGGCGCCCCGTGGGCGAGACCAGTTCGTCGCCGAAGTCCGGCGGGATGACGACCGCCGCGTTGATCTGTCCGCGGTCCATCGCATCGCGGATGGCTTGCATGTCTTCCACCTGTTCGGGCGCGCGGAAGGTGCCGGTGTTCTTCAGCTCGGTGATGAGTTGGCGGCTTTGGGGTGTCTTGTTCTGGTCGAAAACCATCAGCGGCAGGTTGGTGATGGGCCGCGAGGTGGCCCAGCCCACCAGCAGCAGTTCCATTGCGCCGCCCAACAGCATGAAGGCCGGCAGCCACCAGTCGTTGCGCAGGTGGATGAATTCTTTGAGGGTGAGGGAAAGAATCCTTCTTAGCATGGTGTCATCCCAGCTTCTTTCGGAAGAATAAGGTTGCCAGCCCGGTGAAGGCCACCCCTAAGATGATCATCATCACTACATAGGGACAGAGCACGTCCAATCCCACGCCCGGTAGGAACAATCCGCGTGTGATGATGGCATAGTGCGTGCCCGGCAGCGACATCGCCTCCAGACGCATCTCCTCCGGCATGGAGGCCAGCGGGAAGAAGATGCCGCTCAGGAAGAAAGCCGGGTAGAAGACCACCAGGAAAGAAAGCGCCAGTGCTGCGGCCTGGGTGCGCATGAAGACGCCCACGATCATCCCCATGCTCAAGACCGAGAACAAAAAGATCACCGAGAGAGCGATAAACAACAGAAAGTTCCCATTGAACGAAATGTGAAACCAGGCGATAGATAAGAGGGGTATCAAAATCACGTTCAACAGCCCGACCAGGATATACGGCAGGATCTTTCCCAGCAACAGTTCGGTGCGCCCAATGGGCGTGGCCAGCAATTGTTCCAGCGTGCCATGCTCACGTTCGTGCGCCAACGTCAACGCCACCGAAAGCGCCGGGAAGCCCAGCACCATCGAGATCAAGCCGGGAATCAGGGCGTTGCGCGCTTTCAAATCCGGGTTGAACCAGGTCTGGATGCGCACATCCAACGCTTGCAACGAGTCCAGCGGGATGCCCGCCGCCTGCAACTGCCCGGCCAGTGCATCGTCGATGAATTGTTCCGCGCGCTGCGTGATGTGTTCCACAGCAAAGTTTCCGCTGTTCGGCTCCGTACCGTCGATGATGACCTGCATGGATAGGCCTTGGAGCGACTGTAGGTCGCTGGCGAAGCCCGGCGAGATGATCACTGCCGCTTTGATCTGCCCGCGCATCAGCATATCGTCGATCTCGCTCATGTTTCGGGCATACGCGTACAGGTCCAGGTCCTGGCCGGCGGTGATCTGCTGGATGAAGGTCTGCGAGGTCTGGCTCTGGTCGAGATCCAGCACCGCAATTGGCACGTGCTTGATATCCACCGTCAGCGCGTAGGCCATCAGCAACAGCACTAGCGTCGGCGTGAACAGTACCACGAAGAGCGTGCCCCGGTCGCGGATGATGTGATCGAACTCCTTGCGGGTCACAGCCCAGATGTGTCGAAGACTCATGATTGCATCCTCCGGATCAGTGAGATGAAAGCTTCCTCCATGCGCGCCGGCGCGATGCGGATGCTGCGATAACCGATGCCTGCTTTTTTGAGCGACTTTTCGATCTCGGGCAGGCGCCGCTCGCCGGAGTCGACCAGCAGGTGCAGCGACTCGCCGTAGGTCTGCACCTCGCGGACGCCCCGCAGCTTGCTCACCGTTTTCAGGGCGGTTTGCCAGTCTTCAGGCTGCACCTCCACCACGTCCCCGGCGAGTTTGCCGCGGATGTTCTGGGGCGAATCGCACTCGACGAGTTTTCCGGCGTACATCAGGCCCACGCGCGAACAGCGGTCGGCTTCGTCCATGTAAGGCGTGCTGACCAGGATGGTGGTGCCCTGGATGTGCAATTCGGTCAGGATGTTCCAGAACTCGCGCCGGGAGACCGGGTCCACGCCGGTGGTGGGCTCGTCCAACAGCAGGATTTGCGGCTCGTGGACGAGCGTGCAGGCCAGGGCCAGCTTCTTCTGCATCCCGCCGGAAAGATTCGCCGCGCGGCGATCCTTGAAATCGGTCAGCCCGGCGAACGCCAGCAGGCGTACGGTGCGTTCGGCCAGGTCCTTCGACGAAACGTCGAACAGTTCGGCGAAGAAGCGCAAATTCTCCAAGACCGACAGTTCGGCGTACAGGCTGAATTGCTGCGCCATATAGCCGATGTGCGGCTTGACGGCTTCCGCCTGGCTTTGCAGGTCATGGCCCAGCACCGTAGCCTGGCCCTCGCTGACGTCCAGTAGCCCGGCTAACAGGCGCAGCGTCGTCGTCTTACCGGCACCGTCCGGCCCGACCAGCCCGAACAGTTCGCCCGAATCAATCGACAGGGTCAAACCGTCCACGGCGCGAGTCTTCTTGAAGTCGCGTGTTAAGTTTTGAGTCTCGATAATAGAAGTCATTTTTTATTCACACCAATCATTCCTTATGGCTGGCCTACCGATTCACTGACGACTAATTACTTTTTTGCCGCGCGGATGATCCATAAGACCAGTAGCGCGCCCAGCGCCGGCTCGATTGCCACGCCGAGATTTCTCATCGTGGTAGAGAAACCCATGGCGGGAATTACGAACCAGTCCATCAGCCCAACGACGACGGCTGTAATCACCGCTGCGATGTAGTCGCCGTTTGCCCCAATGGGGCGTTTACCCTTCCAGATGGGCCCGGCCAACCAGCCGATGACCAGACCGATGACGATCATTACGATAACCAGAATCAGGACGTCCATTTTTTCTCCTTTTCACTTGCGATTTTTATTCGGGATGAAAGGCCACCATGGGCATTTTTTCTGCAATTCGTTGGGGGGCATCGCTGCCCGGCTGCATGCGTTCGCCCAGGAACAATTCGCTCAATTCGCTGAACGCTACAGGATGTTTGCGAGCGTACATCTCCAGAATCCCAACAGCTTTTTCCACGGAGATGAAGTCTGCACTTGCCTGGAATTTGCGCCCACCGACCTGGACGGTCACAGCTGGGGATTTGCGGATATTGCGATACCAGTCCGATTTCTTGCCCCAACCGGAAACGACGTAATAGGTGTCCGTTTCCTTGTCGTGTTCCACGACCTCGATCACCGTCTGGCGCGGCAGTCCGCTTTTGCGTCCGGTGTGCGTCAACATCAGGATACGACCTCCCAGCAGCCAGCCCAACCGGGCGCGATACAACCAGATGGGCAGGCGCAGCCCCAGGCGAAGGGCTTTTCCAGGGGGAGTATCAACAATCGATTTGCTCATGATTCAACCTCCATAAAGAAAGCGATGGTATGAAGACAGCGCTTTTGGCTACACATTATTTCGTTCTCGCGGCTGCGTGTTTTGTTGTCTTTACGAGGATTTGCTGTCTTTTGGGAAAATACATACCGGTAGTTTCCATGTAGGTTCTGTAATCATCGCCATACCGGATCAGCAGGTCGCGTTCCTCGGCTTTGCTCATCAGGTGAAAGATCGGCAGCCAGACGATGGAGTAAATGACCAGGAATGGAGAGTTGCACAGGAAGGCGAACACCCACCAGTACCAAACTTCCCCGGCGGCTTGCGGATGGCGAATCTTCTGATAGATGCCGCCATAAAGCTTATGCTCTTTCTTCACCACCATCGTTTCCTCGCCTGCATCCATCATGCCGCGGGCAAACAGGATTCCGGATGGGATGGCGATGACCACGGCGATCAGGGCCGAGACCCAGTAGGGCCAGGGAAAGAACTGCGGCAGTGGCAACGGAATCGGGTAGAAAGCATAGACGACGTAGTTCACTCCGGCCAAAGTCATGAAGACGGCGGAAATATTACGATAGCGTGTGCATTTGGCATAGGCTGACGGACCGATCTTCTGCTCCAGCGCAGCCGGGCCTGCACTTTTGACATAATAGACCAGGGTCAGGACGGTAGCCAGCAAGAGAACGGCAAAATTAATCCAGGGGATCATGATCGCTCCTTGTTTTTTATTGAAAACTGTGTTTCATTGACAGGCAGGATGTATTGATTTCCGAAACGCGCCAACAAAAGCAGGAAAAGAATTGCTCCATCGAGCAGCATTTCGAAGCCGGTATAGGGCATCAAAAAAGGAACCCATACAATAGTACTCACACAGACCAATATGGTTGTCCAAAAAGCCCACATGCGTCCCTTGAACAAACCGATGGCAGATGCAAGCCGCAGCGAGGCGAAATAGAGAAAGATCGGGAATATCAGAATTGGTTGATGCTTAAGTAATTCATCAAATTCCGAAAAAGACAGTGCCGGATAGGGGTTTGCCACCAAGCCAAATTGCATCAACAGGACAGTCAGGCAGTCCACGATTTCAATGAGGGCGTAAACTGCCAGAATGCCAGAAATCCCGCGATACAGTTTCATCTCTGGGAATACTCCATCCAGGCTTTGGCCACGACCGGGTTGCGCAGGAAGAACTCGGCGCGCACCTTTTCGCTTGTGACATTCAGCGGGCAAGCGAAGTTCATACACTCCGAGCAGTAGGAGCGTCGCAGCGTCAGGTAGAAACTGATTGCCGTAACAAGGTAAACGGCCAGCAGGAACCATTGCGGACCAATGAGCAGGAAAGCCAGGGGATATCCCATGACGAGCACAAGACCGGAGAGGAAGACGATTTTCTCAGTGACGCTCATCGGGCCGGGACGGTATTTCCAGAGACGAGGTGAGCCGTAGTTGGCCCAGCACTGTAGGCTCTTGCCGGGTTCGGCGTAATGCGGGCAGTGCGAACACATGACCCGGATTTCGACAAACCCAAAATACGAAAAGACAATCAGCCCCCAGGGTACCAGCCACCAGGCGCCGACCCGGGCCACGCCTACGGCTCCGATGATGACCATTGGGAGTCCGGCGAACAAGAAGGCAGCCAAGTCGAAACCGTGAAAATGGCAATGGATATCTTTGCTCACCGGACAGCCCTCGCAAGTTTTGGACGTGCAGGTGGTCAAGGGACGCTGGGAATCCAGAAACATAGAGGCCATTTTGTACATTCTCCTTTTGATTGTTCGAAGACTGACTAGTCAGTCATGTATTGAGGTAAAAAAAGAATCGCTTACTTCAAGCGGAGGCCAGGACTCCTTCCAGGAGCAGGTTAATGCTTGAACGAATGTGGTGTTCGATATCTACCAGACTCTTGTCATAGGCCCATAAAAGGACGGTTCCCTCGAGGATGGCACCGGCGGCAATGGCGACTTCCTGGGCGTCCACCGGGCGGAACTCACCCGAGTCGATTCCACGCTGGATGAGGGGGACCAAGATCTTCATGTAATCGTCGAAATATAATTTCATGGCTTTCTGCACAACCTTGTTGCGGAAGGCCAGCGCAAGGAACTCGTAGACAATCGGCGTTATGCGTAGCATTTGTTTGTAGCCGCGGATCGCTTCCTCTGTAAACTGCAGAATGGCCTCCTTAGCGCTCAACTGGACGCCTTTTTGCGTTTCGAGTTGCTTGAAGGCTCCTATGAAGATGCGGTCAAGGATGGCAATGATCAGGCTTTCCTTGCTCTTGAAGTACAGATAGAGTGTGCCTTTGCTGAGGCCGGTTTCTTTGGCGATGTCATCCATACGTGCATCGTCCAGGCCTTTCTTGGTGAAGACCTGTTCGGCGGCGTTCATGATCTGGGTTTTGCGTTCTTCACTGACATCTGGGCGTGGCATAATTTGTTGTTTTCTCCTATAACTGACTGGTCAGTTATTTATCTGGAGTGTAGCACGCGGCCTGGATTTGTCAAGCATTTTTCGAAATTGCAAACTGATTTGTAGCGCCCTATTTTAGTCGTTTGTAGGGGGTGCACGGAGATTGCGCCCGGTGCCCAATTAAATAGAGACCCAAAGCAGTCAGGTAGGACATATCAACCGTCCAACCAAAACGCATCGAGTCCGGCCAGAATCAGCGTGAGTATGTAAAGGGGAACGGTCATGCCAAAATAGAATGGCTCAACCGTTTTTAACGGGAAACCATTCTTTTAACCACCAAGGACACGACGAGCACGAAGGAAAAAGCGGGCAAAACCTTGAAATTTCCTCCTTCGTGCACCGTTCTGGCCGTCGTGGTTCAGA
>JBJKRF010000109.1:0-8179 GCA_046704785.1 Anaerolineales bacterium
TTGGGGGGGGGATCGGGAGCTTGTTAGTGGGTTTGTTGGGGGGGGGGGGGGGCGCGGGCCGCCCCCCCCACAACCAACATCGACTCTCTTACCGTGGGAAATCCCAAAGAACCGGAAAGATCCAAGAAGATGTAAAAGTAAAGATAAAAGCCTTTTTTTGAGCGTGTACGTTCATTATACAACATGCGCGTAAATTTCCCGTTCGCCGGGAATCGAAAAAAGGCCGTTATCCCCCCAGGGTCATTATATAATTGTCGCATGTCTTTTTACACTGTCCTGGTCTACGCGCGCCGCTGGCCGTTGTTGGGCAAACTGGCTTATTTCGGACTGAAAACCCTGGGGGCGGAGATTCCCGTTTCGGTGGCGATTGGTGAGGGCTTTTTGCTCCACCATGGCGGGGTGGGAGTCGTCATCCACCCGCAAACGACCATCGGCAATCGGGTGGGAATCTACCCGGGTGTGACCCTCGGTCGGGCAGATGTCTATCGTCCCATCGGCAAGTCGCAGTTCGAGGGCATCGTCGTCGAGGACGATGTCATCCTGGGTGCCGGGGCCAAGGTGCTGTGCGCGCGCGGCGTGCTGCGCGTGGGACGCGGAACGGTGGTTGGCGCCAACGCGGTATTGCTGGAATCCACCGGCGAGAACGAACTGTGGGCCGGCATCCCGGCTCGCAAAGTTGGAATGAGGGAGTAGCCCCGGAGCGGCAGTTTGCCAGGTTCCGGCAGCCTTGATAATTATGGAAGAACGGATTTGTGTGATTCCCCGCGTTCACGGCGTGGGCGGCATGGTCTCGTTTTTGCGCAAATTTTCTGCCGGGGCAGAAAAACGCGGCCTGTCTCTCACCACCGACCTGGCAGATACGCCTTACCGGGCCGTCCTGGTCATTGGCGGCACGCGGCAGGTGGCCGCGCTTTATCGCGCAAAACAGCGCGGCGTACGGGTTGTCCAGCGCCTGGACGGCATCAACTGGATCCACCGCGTGCGGCCCGCATCCTGGCGGCACAGCCTGCGCGCAGAATATGGTAATCTTTCCCTGGCCTTGATCCGTCGTTTCGTCGCGGAGCGGATCGTCTATCAGTCCGACTTTTCGCGCGCATGGTGGGAACGCCGCTACGGGGCGCTGACCAGGCCAACGCGTGTCGTACACAACGGCGTGGACCTGGGCGTTTACACGCCCGGCGACGAACGCCCCAACGACCTTTACCGTTTGCTGGTGGTCGAGGGCGCGATGAGCGGCGGCTATGAAGGCGGCCTGGAGAACGCGGTGCGGCTGGCCGAAAAGCTGGCCTCGCGCGTGGAACGCCCGCTGGAATTGACGGTGGCCGGCGAGGTCAGCGCGGCGCTCAAAGCAAGCTGGACGGCGCGCAGCAGCGTGCCTATCCGTTGGGCCGGGCTGGTTGCATCCGAACAGGTGCCAACGTTGGCGCGTTCGGCGCACCTGTTCTTCTCGGCAGACGTGCATCCGGCCTGCCCCAACTCGGTCATCGAGGCGCTGGCCTGCGGCCTGCCGGTGGTGGCTTTCGACACCGGCGCGCTAATGGAACTGGTGCCGCCAGACTGTGGCTTTATTGCGCCCTATGGCGCAAATTCCTGGAAGCTGGAGCCGCCCGATGTGGACGGTCTGGCCGCGGGAGCGCAGACCGTTTTGGCAGACTGGCCGAAATTCAGCACAGCGGCGCGCCGGCGCGCTGAATCCGCCTTTGGGCTGGACGCGATGATCGATCGCTATCTGGACGTTTTATTGGGTTAAACCGTTGAATTTGAAAAAAGTCTTTCTTGCTTTTGCCTCGTTTGTTGCCCGTATCCTGCCCCTGCCGCTCAAGCAGGCTTTATACCGCTTTCCGCCGCTGGCGCGCCTGATCCGTAGTTCGATCAACGCCACGGTGGACGAGGGCCTGTCGGTGATCGAGGTGGCTGCCGGCGATCTGAAGGGGTACAGAGTTCTGCTCAATCTCAAGGCCGAGAAAAGCCGTTGGCTGGGAACCTATGAGCCGGGGTTGCAGGCTGCGCTGCGCGCTTTTCTACAGCCGGGCAGCACCGTCTATGACGTGGGAGCAAACATCGGGTACGTGACGTTGATGATGGCACATCACGTCGGCGGGTCGGGGCGCGTATTCGCGTTCGAGGCGCTTCCGGCCAACGTCGAACGCATCCGGGAAAATATGGCCTTGAACGGATTATCCAACGTCACCATCGTTTCTGCCGCCGTGACAGACCAATGCGGAACCGCGACGTTCTACGTTCACGAGTCGGTTGGGATGGGAAAAGTGGCCGGTTCGGCGGGACGCCAGGGCGAACACTATCGGGGGGAAATCAGCGTCCCCGGCCTGTCGCTGGACGCGTTCGTCTACGAGCAGGGCAACCCGACGCCCGACGCCGTCAAGATGGACATCGAGGGCGGCGAGGTGCTGGCGCTTCCGGGGATGAAGCGCCTGTTGACCGAACGGCATCCGTTGTTGTTCCTCGAACTGCACGGCCCGGAGTCCGAGAGGGTGGCCTGGGAGACGCTTACAACTGCCGGATATCGACTCTACGCGATGGAGAGCGATTATCCACACATCCAGTCACCAGATGATCTGGGCTGGAAGGCATACATCATTGGACGCTATGAACATTGAGGCCCCCCGCTACCCGCCAACGTACAGTTGGCTCTGGCTCAGCCTGACCTTGTGTGTTGTGCTGGCCGTCTCTTTCTTTCTGCCCATCGTTCCCAATGATTATTGGTGGTATGTGCGCATAGGGCAGGATATCGTGCGGAGCGGCGCTATTCCCACCGTAGACGCGCTCAGCTACACCCAGGCCGGCCAGACGGTCGTGTACCATTCCTGGCTCTCGGCGCTGCTTTTCTGGCTCACCTACAACGCCGGTGGACTGTCTCTGACCTTTCTCCTGCGCGGCCTGACCCTGGCCCTGGCCTATGGCCTGACCTGGAAGCTGGCCCGCGAAGCCGGCGCCGGCCCCATTTTATCCACCGTGTTGACGCTGGTTGCTGCGTTTTCCGGCGGCAACAACTGGTCGCCTCGCCCCCAGATGTTCGCTTATCCGTTGGTGATGTTGGTGCTGTGGGCGCTGGTTCGCTGGCAACGTGGCAGGGATCGCCTCCTCTGGCTCCTGCCGCTTTCGACTTTTTTGTGGGTCAACCTGCACGGCTCGTTTGTGCTTCCTTTTTTGTTGATGGGCGCAGCGTTGGTCTTCGGCAAGGGGAATAAAAAGCAACTGATGATTTGGGGCGCGAGCGCGCTACTGGCGACGTTACTCAACCCGCGTGGTTTCGGCGCCTGGACGTACGTTATTACGCTGATGCGAGACTCATCGGTCCAGATCTACAGTTCAGAATGGGGACCAACGACCAACCTCGGCTGGCAGATGAATCTGTTCTTCGCCTGGCTGTTGGTTTTTCCCGTGTTGGCGGCTTTTTCGCCCCGGCGGTTGTCTCTGCTGGAATGGGTCTGGTTTCTCGGATTCGGCTGGTTGGCCTTGAGCGGCATTCGCTACGTGATCTGGTTCCTGTTCCTGCTCGTCCCGTTGACGGCCAGCCTGCTCGCCGATTGGGACTATCGCTGGCTGGACCGCCCATCGAAAGAAACCGTCCCCCCCATGAACATTGCCTTGAGCATTATCTTCCTGTTGTGTGGATTCTCCGTAATGCCTGGCGTGCGCACGCTGTGGTGGAGGGGCGCCGCCGTCCCATTATCCAGGGACACGCCCGTGGAAGCGGTAACCTGGCTGAAGGCGCATCCCGACTTGCCCGGTCCGCTTTGGGCCGACCTGACTTTTTCGAGCTACCTGGTTTATGCCCTGCCCGAACGCCCGGTCTGGATCGATACCCGTTTCGAGGTCTACCCGCCCTCGCAGTGGGCCGAATACAAGTCCATTTCGGAAGCCGAGTCCAACTGGCAAGCCTTATTGGACAAGTACAACGTTCGTCTGTTGTTCCTCTTTCGCAGCGACCAACCTCATTTGATTCCGGTGGTGCAGGCCTCGCCGCTGTGGTGCTCCGTCTACCAGGATTCGATGTCTGTGATTTTCGTTCGCCGGGGAACCGGGCAGGCTTGCCCATGAGATCGCAGCGCGCATGAAGAGCGTCTCCTGGAAACGTATCTGGATGGGGGTCCTGGGACTTGTGATCGTTCTGCGCCTTTTATACGCGCTGCTTGGCATTTCCGTCCTTTCGGCAGGCGAACCTACGCCTTTGGCGCAGGGCCCCATTTATAATCAGGCACGCACCCTCCTCCATAACGACGATCTCTCCAACAAACTGATCAATGTATGGCTACGATGGGATACCGGCTGGTACATGAAGATCGCTTCTAACGGCTACAGCCCCTCCGATGGCTCCATTGCTTTCATGCCTGTGTATCCCATCCTGATGCGGTTGGGCAACGCAATTACAAACATAGGCGTGCTACCTTCCGGGCTGCTCATCGCCACGCTCAGTACATTTTTTGCATTTGTCCTTCTGGCAAAAATTGCCTGGCAAGAGTTCGGCGAGGAGTCCGTGGCCGCCACGGTCCTTTTTCTGGCATTTTTCCCAACCGGATTTTTCCTGTTGGCTGCGTACACCGAGTCATTGTTCCTGGTGTTGACGCTGTCGGTCTGGCTGTTGGCGCGATCACGGCACTGGTGGGCAGCGGGGATTGTGGCGGCATTGGCAACCCTGACGCGTCCACAAGGCGTCCTGTTGTCCATTCCCCTGTTTATTCTATTTGCCTTTTCGAATGACCCGACTCCTGTAAATTGGAAAAAGGTAATCACTGTGCTCCGAACGCCTGCGAAACGCGCTCGATGGAAGATGCAATTCTTTCGCTGGGATTTTCTGGCTGCCCTCCTGCCGGTTTTGACTTTGCCCGGCTATTACGGATTCCTGCGTTGGGCAAGGTTGGGGAGTCCGTCTGCGGCATTGGAGTCCCATTGGGGTATTCGCACTGTGATGCCCTGGACGGGTTTCTGGCTGTTCTTCCAGCGACTGTTGACGCAGCCACGCGTTTTCGTCGATTGGATTGATCTTTCGCTGTTGCTGGTCGCACTACTAGCCCTGATTTTGGGCTTCCGCCGCCTGCACCCGGCCCTATCGCTTTATAGTTGGGCGCTCATCCTGGTGCTGTTTATGCGAGGCACGCCGCCGCATCTGCTCGACAGTTTCAGCCGTTACCTCCTCATCATTTTTCCCATCTTCCTGCTTTTTTCGCGCATCAAACCACGCTGGTTGCAGGTGCTGGTGTGGTGCGCTTCTTTTAGTCTGCAAATTTTCTTGCTGCTGGGATTCCTCGATTGGCGGTGGATCGCGTGAACGCTGCACAGCGTAAGACTCTCTCCCTTGCCTGGAAAAAAGAATGGGGGGGATTGATCGCGCTCGTCCTGGCGCTGCGGGGAGTCTATGCCACATTGGGAGTCCTGATCGTCCAGCGGGATGGACCAGTCGCGCTGGCAGAGCCTATCTACAACGTCGTTTTCCCGTATCTGCATCAGGATGTGATTTCGCACTTCCTGGTCAATCCCTGGTTTAACTGGGACACGATCTGGTATCTGAAGATTGCGCTGTTGGGCTATTCGGCGCAGGATAGCAGCATCGCTTTCATGCCACTCTATCCACTGTTGATTCGCTGGACGGCGCCGCTTTTTGCGGGGAATGCCCTGCTGGCAGCGCTGGCCCTTTCGACGGTTTTCTGCAGTCTGGCGCTGATCCTTTTTTACGAACTGGTCTCCCAGGCGTTCGAGGAGCAACTGGCCTGGGGCAGTGTTTTCCTGCTGATGGCTTTTCCGACAGCCTTCTTTTTGCTGGCCGGGTACACCGAATCGCTTTTCCTGCTGCTCGTGTTTGGATTCTGGCTGCTGGCTTTGCGCAAACGCTGGCTGCTGGCCGGATTGCTGGCCGGGCTGGCTACCCTGACGCGTTTACAAGGGCTGGTCTTGACGCCGGTGTTGCTCTGGATGATGCTAACCAGCCTGATCCCAAATCTGGAGACAAGCCTCCTTGCGCAGGTCCGCCAGGTGTGGAACCTGCTCGTGACGAATTTCAAGGCGGTCACCCAGGCTGGCCACAAACTAACCTGGCTATCTGCATTGATCCCGGTCTTTGTGGCCGCAAGTTACCAGGCCTGGTTGCGAGCCTCCAGGCTGGGCAGCATGACGGCAGCTTTGAAGGCCTACTGGCACATACAGACCGTCGCGCCCTGGACGGGTTTCTGGATGTTTCTCCAACGGTTGTTCACCACGCACTACATCTACATGGACTGGATTGACCTGCTCCTGTTCATTGTGATTGCCTTGGCCGCGCTGAAAGGGCTGCAAGCTCTCGACCCCGCTTACTCGCTGTACGTCTGGTTGACCCTCGCTGTCTTATTTACGCGCGGCACGCCGCCACATTTGCTGGCTAGTTTTAGCCGTTACTTCCTGGCTTTGTTCCCACTCTTCATTCTTTTTGCCCGCATCCGAAACAAGATTCTCTGGACGCTGATTCCTGTCCTGTCGCTTTGCTTGCAAGCACTGCTGGTCTGGTTGTTTCTGTGGGGAAGTTGGGTGGCATGAGCACGTTTTCCGGTCGCCTGGGCCTCGTCCAACGTGTATTGCCTTCCTATCGCGTTCCCTTCTTCGATGCCCTGTCGGCCAACTGCGAAGGCGGCTTGTCGTTGTTCGCAGGCTTGCCTCGCCCGGACGAGTCGATTGCCACGACCGCGCAATTAATGGCCGCCCGTCACGCGCCTGCCCACAATCTTCACCTTTTTTCTCCGTCCAGCCCGTTCTACTTCTGCTACCAACGTGGATTAACCGCCTGGCTCACCGACTGGAATCCTGACGCGCTGATCGTCGAAGCGAACTTCCGTTACTTGTCCAGCCCGGCAGCCATCGACTGGATGCACAGGCACAAGCGTCCGGTGATCGGCTGGGGATTAGGCGCACCGCTTGGCCGCGGCCCGCTCTCCGTTTTACGCGCGCGCTTCCTGCGTCGCTTCGATGCCCTGATCGCCTATTCGGCGCGTGGCGCGGAACAATACGTCGCCAATGGATGTCCCGTTGAGCGGGTCTTCGTCGCGCCGAATGCAGTCGCCCCCGCCCCAACTCATCCCCAGCCCTCCCGCGCGGACTCGTTCTCCCCGCAGCCGGTTGTCCTGTTCGTCGGACGGCTCCAGGCCCGCAAGCGCATAGCATCCCTGCTGAATGCCTGTGCGGCTCTCCCCATGGAACTCCGGCCCCGATTAGTGATTGTCGGTGACGGCCCTGAACTGGAGACCCTGCAAGTGCTGGCGCGCAGCCTGTACCCATCGGCTGAATTTGTCGGCGCCCGGCGCGGCCCACAACTTGCGCCATTCTTCCAGGCCGCCGACCTGTTCGTCTTGCCCGGCACCGGCGGGCTGGCCGTGCAGGAAGCCATGTCGTACGGTCTGCCGGTCATCGTGGCACAAGGAGATGGCACCCAGGGCGATCTGGTACGGCCTGAAAACGGCTGGCTGCTCCCCTCGAACGATGAAGCTGCATTGACGGAAACGCTGCGCGAAGCGCTGAGCGATTCCGGACGTCTGCGGGCGATGGGTGCGGCGTCCTACCGGATCGTAAAAGATGAAGTCAACCTGGGAAAAATGGTAGAAACGTTCATTGATGTGCTGAACAAAACGACGCAAAAGTCGCTATAATTTTATTGATGCGTGGGTGTTAGCAACCGGAGTTTCGTTATCATGAACATCGAGTTTGACGGCACAATCTGGTTCTGGAAAGGCCCTGCCCCCTGGTACTTTGTGACCGTCCCGCTGGAGCAGTGCAGTGACCTGAAATCTATCTCAGGGTTCGTAACTTATGGTTGGGGAATGATTCCGGTTCATGTTCGGATCGGCAAAACGGAGTGGAAGACTTCCTTGTTTCCCAAAGATGGCCGCTATATCGTGCCCATCAAGACCAGCGTCCGCAAAGCGGAAAACCTCCGGGAAGGCGACAAAGTGACCATCAGACTCGAAGTTTACTGAAAAACGAGTACAGAGTCACTAAATTTTCATTTTCATTGTGCTTGCAAAGAAAAGCATAATCCAGTAAAATAGAACATGCGTTTCATTTACGGAGCGTATCTACTCACACCCTATCGGATAGGGTAAGAGATTTGGTAAGATAGGGTCACGATGACCCGAAACGACTTGGCTCAGATGAGCCACGATGAATTGATTGATCTGGTTCTGGCGCAAGCGCAGCA
>JBJKRF010000110.1:0-13881 GCA_046704785.1 Anaerolineales bacterium
CCCAGGACACCCCTGCGCTTTCTTTTTCGGCTTTCGCGCGGCACTTTTTTACTCGCTTTTTGTACCCAGCGTTGGCTTTCGAGCCAATGCGAGCTTGTTAAGAACGACTTCTTGCAGTGGAGTCAACTCTTCAAGAATGTCTCGCCAATGCGGGGCGTTTTTGTTTTCTCACCCATCCAATCACCCAGGGTGGGTGATGCAGCCTCACTCCGTCGAAAGGTAGCATGGATATATCTTGATGAGATGGAGGTGTCACATGGCGTCGAAAGAAAAGCTGCAACCTGTTTTAGTGGTTGGCGCGACGGGAACTGTTGGAATGGAACTGGTTGCCCAACTCGTGCAGGACGGCTATCCGGTGCGCGCGTTCACGCGGAATCCGCAAAAGGCGGCCAAGTTCGACCGCCGCGTCGAGGTCGTCGTCGGCGACTTGAACGACCGGGAATCCCTGGCCGAAGCCATGCGTGGTGTGGAGCGGTTTTTTCTGATCACGGCTAGCACGCAGCAGGATAAAAATGCGCTGTCGGCGGCTCAAGAGGTTGGCGCACGGCATGTGGTCAAAGTTTCGACCCAGGAGGCCGGTTGGACTCCCGTGGAGGGTCATGGGCATTGGCATAAGGAGCGTAAGGAACTGATCCGTGCCTCAGGCCTGGCGTGGACATTTCTGCGGCCCAGCATGTATATGAGCTTTGCGTTGTCCTGGGCGCAAAGTGTACGGAACGGAGGCGTCATCCGTTCTGCCGGCGGGAGCGGCCAGTTGGGGGCAATCGATCCCTGGGACGTGGCGGCTGTGGCAAAAGTTGCACTGACTGCGCCGGGTCATGAAAACGTCGCCTACGAATTGACGGGTCCCGACCTCCTGAGTTTCGGAGACATGGCAGCCGTGCTTGCGAAAGTGGCCGGTCGCCCGGTGCAATACGTCGAAATCTCCGACGCCGAACAGGGGGAAGTCTTCACAAAGATGGGCGCTCCAAAGTACACGGTGGACGGTCTGTTGGAGACTTTCTCACTCGTTCGAGCCGGACGGTTTGCCTACCTGACGGAGGATGTGAAGAAGGTCACCGGGAAAACGCCGCGCACGTTCGAGACCTGGTGCCGCGAACATGCAGCTGCCTTTCAAGCCTGATTTCCCCTGGTTACAGGGTTCCATTGCCATCGTGCGAGTGAGACTCAAGGTTTTCTGTATGCGCAAAAATGTTCGATTGACCGCTTTCGCAATAGAATCATATGACGATGCACATACCTTCTGCGTATAAAGAAAATATGACTTCACTTGTTCGGAAAGGCGATAACCATGATGGAAACACAAGCCCCCAAAAACCCGATGCAACGTGTAATGGCATTACCCGATTTTCGTCTTCTTTTTGCGGGTACGACCACCTCGTTGTTGGGCGATCAGTTTGCGCTGATCGCTACACCCTGGCTGGTGTTGCAACTCACTGGCGATCCGCTGGTGCTGGGTACCGTTCTGGCGCTGGAAGGGATTCCGCGGGCAGTGTTCATGCTCCTGGGCGGCGCCATCACAGATCGCCTTTCGCCGCGCATCATCATGCTTATTTCAGATGTCGTCCGCTTTGTTTTGACTGCGCTGATGGCGTTGGTCGTTTTTACCGGCGCGATCCAACTATGGATGCTGTACGCTTTTGGGCTGGGGTTTGGCCTGGTGGCCGGGTTCGCCATTCCGGCGGAAAACAGCATCGTGCCCATGCTCGTCGAGGAGCAGGATTTACAGGCGGGAAATTCCATCATGATGGGAGTCACCCAACTGGTGGGGTTTATCGGGCCGACGATCGCCGGCATCCTGATTGGAGGATACTCCAATTCATCCCTCGGCATCGGGTTGGCTTTTGCGGTTGACTCTGTAAGTTTCGCCGTCTCGGCAGCCTGTCTTTGGCTGATACGCCTGGCCAGCCAACGCGCTGGCGACTCTGAAGAAGAGAGTATTTGGGTTTCCATCCTGACCGGAACAAAGTACCTGTGGTCTGACGATGGACTGCGCTTGATGTTCCTGGTCATTGCGGCCGTCAACTTCCTGCTGACTGGCCCTCTGATGGTCGGCATTCCGCTCTTGGCAGACCAGCGCCTGCCGGAAGGCGCGGTTGCCTTCGGTTTGCTGATGTCTGCCTATGCAGGTGGAAACCTGGTCGGCTATCTGGTGGCGGGTTCTCTGCCGCGCGCCAGTGGAGCGATCATGAGGCTGATCCTGATCGTCCTGCTGGCGGCCTTCGGCGCGGTCATCGGGGCGCTTGCCTACATCCCGTCCACCTGGGTAGATTTCGCCCTGCTGCTCTTGCTTGGGCTGGGAAATGGTTATATCGCCATCATCCTGTTCACCTGGATGCAGACGCGCACGCCCAAAGAAATGCTCGGACGGATGATGAGCCTGTTGATGTTCTCCAGCTTGGGGTTGGGGCCGGTCTCCCAGGCGGTTTCCGGCGCAGTGAGCAAGTGGAACCTTAATCTTCTGTTTGTCTCTGCGGGAGCGTTGGTGCTGTTGGTGACCTTTTGGGCAGCGTTCCAGCCGGGCCTTAAGGTGTTTAGCGAAAGTCTGACGGCGGCACCCGCTGTGGTTGAGAAAAGTGAAACATGAACATGAATTTTGAAATTCCATCGATTGTTGATTAATCAATCAAAGAAGGAGATGAACATGAATACGGTTGTCAAGAAATCCAAGGCCTATAAAGGCCTGCCTATGGAAGGTCCGATTGCTAGTTGGTATACCAAACTGACTTTGAAAGATTTGAAACGCCACAAGTTGATAGCTTCCCAACTGGTGGAAAAAATTCCTGCCGGGGGACGCGTGCTGGAGATTGCGCCGGGCCCGGGATACTTCTGCATCGAACTTGCCAAATTGGGCGATTTTCAAATCACAGGCCTCGACATCAGCAAATCGTTCGTCAAGATCGCGAGCGAGAATGCGGCCAGGACCGGTGTTCGGGTCGATTTCCGACAGGGCAATGCCTCCGACATGCCTTTCGAAGACCAGAGCTTCGATTTCACGTTCTGTCAGGCGGCCTTCAAGAACTTCTCCGAACCCGTGCAGGCGATTGCTGAGATGTATCGTGTCCTGCGTCCGGGTGGGATCAGCGTCATCGTCGATATGCGCAGCGATGCCTCGTCGGACGAGATCGAGAGCGAACTCAAAGGCATGCATTTAGGTCGCGTTGACGAGATGATGACTCGCTGGTCGTTCAAAGGAATGCTGGTGAAGAGCGCTTACAGCGTTGACGAGATGAAAGCCCTTGTGGCCCAGACGCCCTTCGGCGATTGCAGGATCGATGCGAGCGGGATTGGCTTTCAGCTCTGGCTTGAGAAGCAAGGGCTGTAAATCAATCGCAGCTTTCTGGGAGTCAGTAAGAGTACGTGGGTTTATTAGGATATGGGCCGTGCAAAGCACGGCCCATATCCTAATTCGCTACTCATCGAATTCGCCCACAATGCGCAGAATGTCGAAACCTTCGGCGAAGGGGCGCTCCGCCAGGGCGCCATGTCGTATCATCGTGGCGCGCAGCAGGGCCGGGTCGAAATAGTATTTATCTCGATAGGTCTTATATTCGGCCAGGGCCGCGAGCTTGGCCTCCACGTCCACTTCGTTGACTTCCACCAGGAAGTGTGGAAAGAACCCGTAGGAGGAGCGCACCACGTCGAAACCAAGCAGGGTGATGCCGCGGAAAGCCCGCAGGGCCTCGTCGGTCATGGTGTTGTGATCCTGGTGGACATCCGCCTTGGAGTGGACAAAGATGATGTCGGGTTGAAAATCCTTGCGGAGTTTTAGAAAGTATTCCAGAATTTCCTGGCGGGCGTCGTGAAAGACGCGCGTGGTAAACGCTCCAACGATCACATCTTCCTTGGGGACGCCCAGCACCGCCATGGAATGATAGTGCTCATCCACGACATTTTTGAGCATAGGGTTTTTTTGATTGTCGGAGAGGGTCACACACAATACATCGGTGTGTGGCTTGATGTGGTGAATCAGCGCACCGCAACCCAGCTCGATGTCATCTGGGTGCGCGCCGAGAAAGAGCGCCCGTTTGCTATAAAAGTTCACATTTCACGTCCGTGATTATCTACTTATCCGCTTGCTGGAGGCCATCCGCCGTTTATTTTGTCGCCAGGATGCCGCCGACGACTTTGGTCATCACCAGTTTGCCATCACACGCGAACCAACGATCGGCAACCTTCTCGATTTCCGCGATCAAGGCCTCGTATTCTTCGTGATTGTTGAACATGCTGGTCCAGAGCTTGCGGTCTTCCGAAAGCGAGGCGCGCACATAGTCGATGAAAGGCGCTATGGCCGGGAATGTGATCGGATTCTCGAAGCGATGTAATTCGGTCTTTGCAAACAGGCTTTCGATGGTCTGATAAATCTCACCTTTAAAGCGGCTGGACCCCGGCATGGGCGGAATGGGTTTATTGGTGGCTTCCTTGATGATCTCGTAGAACATCTGCTTGTTATCGGGCAGTGGTCCTGAGACGAACAGGCGTCCGCCCGGTTTCAGCGTACGGTGCGCTTCGCCGAACGTGAAGCGCAAATCGGCGGCGTAATAGATCGCGAAAGCGCTGGAGAGCAGGTCGAACTGGTTGTCGTCAAAGGGGAAGCGTTTGTTGAAATCCAGGAACATGAACTCGATGTCCTTGTCGCCACGTTCGGCTTGTTTGGCGCGCGCCTTATCGAGCAGTTCCTCGGAAAAATCGCCACCAGTAATGTGTGTCTGGCCTTTAGTATAATCATGATACAGGAAGCACTGTTTGCCAGCGCCACAACCCACATCCAGAATATCCATGCCGGCCTGTGGCTTGAGCAGGTCAACGGTCCACTGGTCGATGTTGCGGGCTCCGTATTTTTCATGGATGTCGATGCGTGTCAGAAGGTCCTTGCTGGTTTCCTGATAATTGATTTCCATTAGAAGCAACCTCTCCTTGGTTGGTAAAAGTCGTGGTTCTCTGAGATTTCCCGTGGCGATTGGAGCAATGCGGGAGATAGCTCCTTCAATCCGTTTTGTCACGAAAACTCTCAAAGAGCCAAAGCCACGAGGATTTCCCGTGCACCGCACGGGATTATAATACAAACCTGTGCTAAAATTCAGCTTCTGAATTTTGGAAGCGTGTCATTGCAAGACGCGACCGCAGCGGCACGTTGGAGAACAATATGGCGTCCAAACCCCTCATCCAATCGGTCAAAGGCACACGCGAATTCTATCCTGAAGAGATGGCGCAGCGCAATTTTATTTATAGCAAAGTGCGTCAGGCTGCCCAGCGCTTCGGCTACCAGGAATGGGATGCGCCTTTCATCGAGTCCATCGAGCTGTACGCCGCTAAATCCGGCGAGGAGCTTGTCAAAGAACAGTCGTTTGTCTTTACCGACCGCGGCGGCGATCTGGTTACTTTGCGCCCGGAGCTGACACCTTCCTTGGCGCGCATGATCGCCCAGAAGCAGAACGAACTGACTTTTCCGGTGCGCTGGTGGTCATTCGGGCCTTTCTGGCGCTATGAACGTCCGCAAAAAGGCCGTGCGCGCGAATTCTTCCAGTGGAATATCGACATGTTGGGCGTCAACTCGCCTGAGGCGGATGCCGAATTGATCGCTGTTGCCGCCACCTTTTTGGAGTCGGTCGGACTCACCCCGCAGCAGGCTTCCATTTTCGTGAACAATCGCCGTCTGATGGATGCCTGCTTCGAGTCGCTGGGCATTCCGCCTGAAAAGCGGTTGGATGTCTCAAATGTAGTGGATCGTCGCGCCAAGATGGATCCGGCGAAATGGGACTCCTACGCAATGGAACGCGGCCTCGGCCAGAACCAGTTGGAAGGTCTGAAACAAACCCTCGGGGATTACGAGCTATGGCAGAAGTCCGACGAGTTGGTGCGCCTGTTCAAGGCATTGGACGCGCTGGGCGTCCGGGACTACGTCCAATTCGATCCCAATATCATGCGGGGACTGCTTTACTATACCGGCACGGTCTTTGAAGCTTTCGACCTGAGCGGCGGTGTGCGGCGCGCCATCCTGGGCGGAGGTCGCTACGACAACCTGCTTCGCGATGTGGGCGGCGACCCGCTTTCTGGCGTGGGCTTCGCGATGGGTGATGTGGTGATCGGAATCGTCCTGCAGGAGAAAGGCTTGATCCCGCCTTTCGCGCCGAGCCCCGCGCCAGTGTTGGTGACTGTTTTCGACGAGACGCTCTGGTTGGAGTCGTATGCCCTGGCGACGGAATTGCGGGTTGCCGGCTTGCAGGTAACCACTTATCCGGAGGCGGCGAAACTTTCCAAGCAATTCAAATTCGCCGATCGTATGGGGATGCAAGTGACCCTGGTGCTCGGCCCCGACGAAGTTGCGAATGGGAAGGTGACTATTAAAGATTTGAAGTCTGGCGGGCAACAGACGGTTGCTCGCGCGGATTCTGTCAAGAGCATCGCGGATATTCTGCGCGCTGATCTCACACCGACTCCTTGAGCAGGGAAAATTCCAAGGAGCCAAAATTTAGAAAAATTACCTTGCTTAATCGAAAAATTAGTGATATAGTACGAGTTCGCCATCATGTGAAGTGACATGATGGTTATTCTCTTTTCTGTCCATTATTCGAAGGTAGGAGAAACTTCATGGCGTCTGCCCTCCCCCGAAAGAATTATGCACGTATCCCCGTTGAACTCAAACTCCCCAACTTAATTGAAGTGCAGCTCGACTCCTTTGAGCGACTCAAACGGGAAGGTCTTGGCGACCTCTTCCACGAGATTTCCCCGATTGAGTCTTATAACAAAGGAATGAAACTTTATTTTCCCAGCCGTGGCCCCGAGTCGCGGGAGTGGGGATTGAAATATTGGTTCGGAGAACCAAAGCATAATATCGAAGAATGCGTTGAGCGTGACCTGACTTACTCCAGCCCGCTGTATGTTTCTGTGCTCCTGGCTGGGCCGGATGTGCCTGAACCGGTGAAGCAGGATATTTTCCTGGGCGATTTTCCCGAGATGACGGACAAAGGGACGTTCATCATCAACGGGACGGAACGTGTAGTGGTCTCGCAGTTGATCCGCTCCCCCGGCGTCTATTTCGAAGCGCCGACCGACCGTTCCACCGGTCGCTCCCTGGCGATGGCGAAACTGATTCCCGATCGCGGCGCCTGGATGGAGTTCGAGACCCGTAAGAACGATTACATTATCTTGAAGTTCAACCGCAAGCGCACTGTGCCAATCACGGTTTTCTTGCGAGCCCTGGCCGCGGTGGATGATGGAAGTGGCGATACTTCCCTGTCGAGCGGGACGGATGAGGAAATTCTGTCTCTGTTCCAGGGTGTGGATAACAACCCCGACCGGCTGTTCATTGCTTCCACGCTGCGCCAGGAACCCGAATGGGATCTCTCTACCGGGATGACCATCGCAGAAGTTGCCTTGATCGAGTTCTTCAAGCGCATGCGCCCCGGTGACCCGGCGACGCTCGAAAACGCACGCCAGTTTCTCGAGGAGCAACTCTTCGATCAGCGTCATTACGACCTGGAGCGTGTTGGTCGCTATAAACTCAATCAAAAGCTCGATCTCAAAGTGCCGATCTCGCATCGGACGATCACCAAGAGCGATGTCGTCCGCCTGATCCGGCGTATGATCCAGATCAATAACGGCATCGAGCCCCCAGACGATATCGACCACCTGGGCAACCGTCGCGTCAAGACGGTGGGCGAATTGATCCAGAACAAATTGCGCATTGGCTTGCGCCGGATGGAACGTGTCATCAAAGAGCGTATGTCCATTCGTGACCAGGAACAACTGTCGCCGGTGACACTGGTAAACATCCGCCCGGTAGTGGCGGCGTTACGAGAGTTCTTCGGTTCCAGCCAATTGTCGCAGTTCATGGACCAGACCAATCCGCTGGCAGAGTTGCGTCATAAGCGTACGCTTTCGGCTCTGGGGCCAGGCGGTTTGCGCCGTGAGCGCGCCGGTTTCGATGTGCGCGATGTGCACCATTCCCACTATGGCCGTATCTGTCCGATCGAAACGCCGGAAGGCCCGAACATTGGTTTGATCGGTCGTCTGGCCTCGTTTGCGCGAGTCAATGAATATGGGTTTATCGAGACGCCTTATCGTTGCGTCATCAAGAATATGAAAGCCGACGACCCCGAGCTCATGGGACGCGCTTTGCGTGAAGATGTCGTTACCGACAAAGGTGAGACGCTTGCCAAGGTGGGCGAACGCATCGATGAAAAGCTGGCTAAAAAACTCGCCAAGCTGAACAAAGAAATCCTGATCGTTCCATACGTCTCTGATCGCATCGAATATCTCTCTGCCGACGCGGAAGACAAATTCGTGATTGCTCAGGCCAACGCGCCCTTGAACGATGAGCGCGAATTCGAAAATGAACGTATTTCTTGCCGCTATCACTCTGGATTTGTGCTCAATACACCGGAGAGCCTTGATTACATGGATGTGGCTCCACATCAAGTTGTGGGAATCAGCGCCGCACTCATTCCGTTCCTGGAACATGACGACGCCAACCGTGCCTTGATGGGATCGAACATGCAGGCCCAGGCCGTACCGTTGGTGCGTCCCGAGATCCCGACCGTTTCCACCGGTATGGAATATTACGCCGCCCTCGACTCTGGGCAGGTGGTGGTGGCCGAGTCCGACGGGGAGGTGGCCTCGGTAACTGGCAAAGAGATCACCTTACGCGATAACCAGAATGGTCTGCGCACCTATTCGTTGCGCAAATACCAGCGTTCGAACCAAAGCACCTGTATCGATCAGCGTCCGGCTGTCGTCAAAGGACAGATCGTCAAGAAAGGTGACATTATTGCTGACTCGTCCTCCACGGATGGCGGGGAGTTGGCATTAGGTCAGAACGTTGTCGTGTCTTTCCTGTCTTGGGAAGGTGGCAATTTTGAAGATGCGATTCTGATTTCCGAACGTCTGGTGCAAGAGGATCGTTTTACCTCGGTGCATATCGAAAAGTACGAGGTCGAGGCTCGGGACACAAAACTGGGTCCGGAGGAAATCACACGCGACATTCCGAATGTCGGTGAAGACGCGATCAAAGATTTGGATGAAAACGGCATTATCCGTATCGGCGCCGAAGTTGGCCCGAACGATATCCTCGTTGGAAAGATCACGCCGAAAGGCGAAAAAGAGCTGACTCCCGAAGAGCGCTTATTGCGCGCAATCTTTGGCGAAAAATCTCGGGATGTCAAAGACACGTCACTGCGCATGCCGCACGGGGAACGCGGCAAAGTCGTCGATGTAAAAGTCTTCACGCGTGAAGACAACGCCGATTTGTCCGCCGGAGTCGATATGATGGTGCGCGTCTCCGTGGCGCAACGACGTAAGATTACCGCAGGCGATAAGATGGCGGGTCGGCACGGAAACAAAGGCGTCGTTTCGCGCGTTGTTCCGGTCGAAGACATGCCTTTCCTTGAAGATGGCACACCGGTGGATCTTATCTTGAATCCGTTGGGCGTTCCAGGACGTATGAATATCGGCCAGGTGTTGGAAGTTCACCTCGGTTGGGCGGCCAAGCGCCTTGGCTATCGTGCCATTACGCCCGTTTTCGATGGCGCTACCGAAGTTGAGATCGAGGCCGAACTGGCCCGCGCCTGGCTCGTCGATCAAGCTTGGAAAGAGACCGGTGAGGTGGCATGGAACTGGCTCAATGAGCAGGAATACGATCCGGAGACGATCCGCGATGATGACGAGGTGCGTAGCCTGTACCTTGAGCAATGGCTGGGAAAGCGCAGGTACGACATCTATCGAATTGCAACTGACATCGAGTATGCGCGCCAGGCAACCTGTCAGGAGTGGCTCCGCGATAACGATTACGATCCTGATGCCGTCCTGGCTTTCGAGATCCCCAGCCCAGCCGTTCGGCCTCAACTGGATCAAAATGCTATCGAATCCTGTTTGCGCTTATGGTTGCACACAATGGGAGTCGATGAAGAAATCCCGGCGGATGAACTATACAAGCGAGCGCAGGAAAAAATGCTTGAAGCGGGTGTGCCGATTCCAATCCTCGGCAAACAGACGTTGCGTGATGGTAAGACTGGCGCAGCCTATGACCATGCAGTGACGGTTGGCGTGATGACCGTTCTTAAGTTACACCATTTGGTGGAAGATAAAGTCCACGCCCGTTCGACAGGCCCTTATTCGTTAGTGACGCAACAGCCTTTGGGCGGTAAAGCCCAGTTTGGCGGACAGCGTTTTGGCGAGATGGAAGTGTGGGCCTTGGAAGCGTATGGTGCAGCATACACGCTGCAGGAGATTCTTACGGTCAAATCGGATGATGTCCAAGGACGCGTCAATACCTACGAGGCGATCGTCAAGGGTGAACCAATCGAAGAGCCCAGCATTCCGGCTTCTTTCCGTGTGCTGGTCAAAGAACTGCAAAGCCTTGGCCTGGCCGTTGAGGCGATCAGCGATAGCGGTGAGATCATCCGATTTGGGAAGGATGAGGAAAAAGTGCATCCGCCCAAGATGGAGACCGGTTTACTCAGTCTGGGTGAAGATCTGATCAAAAACCCATAGGTCAGTTCCTTGACTGGCAATAGTGGCTGTGATAGAATAGACCGCCGTTGCCCAAAGGTCAGGTTTCAACCGCCGTTGTGCAAGATTTGCGAAAGACAAGTGAGGCCATCTGGCAAGTATGGATGGCCTCACTTATTGACCCGAAATCCTGTTCTTATCTTTTTCTAAGGAAATTCTACTTGGAGGCGAATGTGCCCACAATTAATCAATTGATTCGCAAAGGACGCCGATCTAAAAAGGTAAAGAGTAAAGCTCCTGCATTGTTATATACATTGAATACATACAAACAGCGTCGTATCCGCCAGGAAAAAGGCGCACCGCAAAAACGCGGCGTTTGCACCGTTGTTCGTACGATGACCCCCAAGAAGCCTAACTCGGCTCTGCGTAAGATCGCCCGTGTGCGTTTGACGAATGGAATCGAAGTCACGGCTTATATCCCCGGAGAAGGTCATCAGCTTCAGGAGCACTCGGTGGTACTTGTGCGTGGTGGGCGTGTAAAAGACCTTCCGGGCGTGCGTTATCACATTGTCCGCGGTTCTCTTGATACAACTGGCGTTTCCAAGCGCCGTCAGGCGCGATCAAAGTATGGCGCTAAGCGTCCGAAAGAAGGCGGCGCGGCGTAATCGCCTTGCGCCCATTTGATGGAGTTATCACATGCGTAGAGGAAAGCCCGAAAATCGTCCGATTCAGCCGGACTTGCGTCACAATAGCCTCAACCTGTCTACCTTTGTCCAGCATATGATGATACGGGGCAAGAAAAGCCTTGCCTTCCGTCTTATGTATGACACCTTGGACATGATCCAAGAGAAGACTGGCAAGCCAGGCATCGATACGTTTGATTTGGCGATCAAAAACGTTAGTCCTGTTATGGAAGTTCGACCTCGCCGCGTGGGTGGCGCTACTTATCAGGTCCCCATGGAAGTGCCTGCCAATCGCCGTCTCACACTCGCCATTCGTTGGATTTTGTCTGCAGCCCGTGCGCGTTCCGGTAAATCCTTCTCTGAAAAGTTGGCAGGGGAGTTGATGGATGCGGCGACCAATCAGGGCTCTGCCATCCGTAAACGCGAAGAGACCCATAAAATGGCCGAAGCGAATCGCGCCTTCTCTCACTACCGTATCTAATAAATATTTTTTCAACCCCTTAGAGGTTCTGTTTAATGGCGCGTAAGTATCCGCTCGAGAAGTATCGCAATATCGGTATCATTGCTCATATCGATGCCGGTAAAACGACCACCACAGAGCGCATTCTTTTTTATACAGGAAAAACACACCGCATCGGCTCTGTAGATAATGGGACGACAGTCACGGACTGGATGGCCCAGGAGCGCGAACGGGGTATTACGATTGTATCTGCCGCTGTTTCCGCGGAATGGAAAGGCTATCAAATTAACCTCATCGATACGCCAGGTCACATCGATTTTACGGCCGAGGTACAGCGTTCGTTGCGCGTATTGGATGGGGGGGTCGTTATTTTTGATGCTGTTCAAGGCGTGGAGCCACAATCGGAAACTGTCTGGCGCCAAGCTGATCGCTATCGGGTGCCTCGCATTTGCTTCATTAATAAAATGGATCGTGTTGGCGCTTCCTATGAGCGTTCACTGGAGACGATCAAGCAGCGCCTGGGTGCCAATCCAATTGCCATGCAAATGCCCATTGGCAGCGAGACGAATTTTAGGGGGGTCGTTGACCTTCTTTCTATGAAAGCTGTTTTTTGGGAAGACGAGTTCGGCAAAGACCCTCGTACCGGTGAAATTCCCGATGATCTTCGCGGTCAGGCGCAGGAAATGCGTCATACGATGGTCGAGAAGATCGCCGAAACGGATGATGAGCTCACATTGAAATACTTGGAAAGTGAGGAGATTTCTGTTAGTGAGCTTAAGGTTGCGCTGCGGAAAGCCGTCATCGCTGGGAAAGTATATCCTGCACTGTGTGGTTCTTCCCTAAAAAACAAGGGCGTCCAGTTGGCCCTGGACGCAATTATCGATTATCTTCCCTCGCCATTAGACGTTCCCCCTGTTCGAGGAACAGCTCCAGACGACCTTGAGACGGTTGTTGAACTCCCCGCAGATGACGATGCGCCGTTGAGCGCGCTTGTTTTCAAAATCGTAACCGATCCGTATGTAGGACGATTGGCTTACTTTCGTGTCTATTCTGGAAAAGTCGTGCAGGGGACGATGGTGCAGAATTCTACGAAAGGCAAGCGTGAACGTATTGGTCGCTTGATTCGTATGTACGCCGATCGCCGTGAAGATATTCAGGAAGTGTTGGCGGGCGACATTGCGGCTGCGCTGGGTTTTAAAGAGTCGTTTACCGGGGATACCCTGTGTGACAACAAGATCGTTGTCCTTGAAAATATTTCTTTCCCTGAACCAGTGATTTCGGTGGCGGTAGAGCCAAAGACCACTGTTGATCAGGAGAAGATGGCAGACGCACTGCACAAGTTGGCTGAAGAGGACCCCACTTTTCGGGTTCATTCTGATGAGACTACCGGACAGACCGTGATTTCTGGGATGGGCGAGCTTCACCTGGATGTGTTGATTGATCGCATGATGCGTGAATTTAAAGTGCAGGCTAACGTTGGTAAGCCGCGTGTTGCTTATCGTGAGTCTATTACCCGTAAAGTTGAAAAGGTTGACCTGAAGTACGCCAAGCAAAGCGGTGGTCGTGGCCAATACGGTCACGTAGTGATTGCCATGGAACCAGGCGAACGTGGTTCCGGTATTATTTTTGAAAATAAAATCGTAGGCGGAGCGATTCCGAAAGAATATATTCCCGCTGTCGAAAAAGGTGTCCGTGAGTCCGCCGAGAGCGGTGTATTAGCCGGATATCCGGTTGTCGATCTAAAAGTTTCTCTGTTCGACGGGTCCTATCATGAGGTCGACTCTAATGAGATGGCTTTTAAAGTGGCTGCCTCCATGGCCTTTAAAGAAGGCGTTCAACGTGGTGGTGCTGTGTTGCTTGAGCCAATTATGAAGGTCGAAGTTGTTGTGCCAGAAGAATATCTTGGTGATGTCATCGGACAGCTGAATAGCCGTCGTGGTTTGATTCAAGGTATGGAAATACGCCCTGGAAACGCCCAGGCAATTGCTGCAATGGTTCCGTTGGGCGAAATGTTTGGATACGCAACGGAGCTTCGTTCGGCGTCTCAAGGCCGTGGCGTGTTCTCAATGGAATTCGACCATTATGCGCCTGTCAGTGAATCTGTGGCGCAAGAAATTCTCAAAGTGTAATTCTTCTTCATTGACGAAAAGGAGCGATTATTCATGGCGAAGCAGAAATATGAGCGCACGAAGCCGCATTTGAACGTAGGGACCATGGGGCACATCGACCATGGGAAGACGACGTTGACGGCGGCGATCACGAAAGTGGCGCAGTTGATGGGGCAAGCGG
>JBJKRF010000111.1:0-24762 GCA_046704785.1 Anaerolineales bacterium
TTTTGGGGGGGGGGGGGGGGGGGGTGGGGGGGGGTTTTTTTTTTTTTTTTTTTTTTTTTTTTTTTTTTTTTTTTTTTTTTTTTTTTTTTTTGGGGGGGGGGGGGGGGCCCGGCCCCCCCCCCCCACACCCCATAAGCTTGCCCTATCCCACTGATTCCCAGAGAACCGAAAAACCTGATAACTTGCTAACAACGTTGACAAACATATTTATTCTTGATAATATTTACCTACATACATAGTATTACCTATAAGGAGAGCCCTATGCTCCAAGAAATCGAAACCAACATTCAAATTCAGAGTGAAACCATCTCGCTGTCCCCTGCGGCCGCGGCTGCCGTGCGCAATATTCTGGCAGAACGTCAACTCGACGATTATTCTTTACGAGTATACGTGGCTGGCAGCGGGTGCTGTGGCGTACAGTTCGGCATGGCCCTGGACAACAACATTCGGGCCAACGACCAGACTTTCACGTCTGAGGGTGTACAAATCGTGGTCGACGATATGTCCATCGACTACCTGCGTGGCGCTACCGTTGACTTCATCAACGATCCCCAACACGGCGCTGGTTTCGTGGTCGATAGCCCCAGCAATGTCGGCAGTTCCTGCGGATGTGGCGGGCACGACGAAGCCAGTGCAGAATCAGGATCGACCTGCGCCTGCGGCGGAAATTGCGACTGCGGAAACTGACAAACATCCTTTCACGAATAAAAAAGAGGCCGGATGAACGGCCTCTTTTTTATTCTCTTTGGAACCAAGGCACAGGAGGGGTCAACGACCACGCAGGAAGGAAATCAGCGCCCCGAAGCCGCCGATCAGCGCCAAAAGGACGATCACCAGCCCTATCGGAACGCCGCCCGAACGCACATTGGACGTCTCGAACGTCGGGATGGCAAGCGGACCCGGCGGTGTGAACGTGGGCAAACGGGTGGGCGTCGATTGCGGTTGAAAAGCCGCCTCGAGGGTTGGATCAAGCGTCGGCGTGGTTACCAACGTGGGCGTGGGAGGCGGCTCGATGATTTGGAGACTCGCTCCTGGAGAAAGCGAAACCAGCGGGGCGTAAATCCAACCGATATTACCGGGAACGCCCTGATATTCGATCTCGATCCAATCGCCGCCGGGAGAACGCCCCAGAGCAGGGGCTGTCTCCCCCGTCAGCAAAACACCGATGGGAGGATACTGATAAGAGCTGGGGCCCCCTCGAACATTAATTTGCTCTGGATATGTAACCGTCACCACAGGGCCCGTAGGTGAACTTGTCACGGTTGGGATCGAACCCGTCGGCTGTTGGGCCGCAACTTTTTCCTGCGCAGGCACGTTAAGTAACAGAACGATCAAACCGGTTAAGAGCGCAAACCAAAATACCGGCTTCAAAAATGGACGCATTACATCACCTATCTCAAGAGGTTTTAAGGCCCTCCAGGAACTCCACGACCAGAGACACCCATAAAAACATTTTTCGGAGTTCGCCAAAAAAATACCCCCGTCTCTGCCGTTCCATGTAAATTCTAGAGGACCAATTTTAAACGAAGATGATTATAATCTAAACTATGGACCAGAAAATTTTCCACGGGAATATCACCCCAAAAGATATTGCAGAATCACTCCTGGCGCACTTCAATCGCGGTAATTTGCGCACGCAAGTGGTTGGCGATGAGAAGAATATGAAAGTACAGATCGCCACACGCCCCGGCGCCGGAAGCGGCGGCCAGACGGCATTGACCGTCTCGATCAACAGCGTTCCCGATGGCGTTATGGTCAGCATCGGGCAACAGGAATGGCTAGGCGTAGCCGCCAGCATGGGAGAGACAGTGATCGCCACGCTGATGAACCCGTGGAATCTGCTTGGGCGTCTCGACGACATTGCGCAGGACATCGAAAACTTGCAACTCGTGGAGACGGCCTGGCAGGTCATCAATAAGACTGCACTGGAAGCTGGCGTAAGCACACAACTTTCGGAGCGTTTGCAACGGCTGACGTGTGACTACTGCGGTACAGCCAATCCAACCGGAGAAGGAAACTGCATTGCCTGTGGCGCTCCCCTGGGCAACATCCAACCGCGCACATGCCCGACCTGCGGATTCGTGGTCTTGCGCGGGGAACATACCTGCCCCAGTTGCGGCAAAATAATTCCATAGGCATTCTTGCCAGTTGGTTCTGTGCTGACAAAAAACAGCTCACACGAGCTGTTTTTTTGAGTTAATGTCTTGTGTCGAATGGCCGACAGATATTCAGCGAACGCCACCCTCATAGACTTCGGGATTGGCGCAATGAGGAAGCTTTCGACCTTCCAGGCCCGCGAGCAGATTCTCACAGGCCAGTTCCGCCATACGATGACGCGTGCCGTAGGTAGCCGAACCAATATGTGGAACGATCAAGCAATTCGGCAAATCATACAAAGTGTGGTCGGGCGGCAGCGGCTCCGGGTCGGTCACGTCCAGGCCAGCAGCGGCAATCCAGCCCTCGCGCAGAGCCTGCACAAGCGCCTCGGTGATGACGACCTGTCCACGGGCGGTGTTGACCAGAACCGCCGTCGGCTTCATCTTTCGCAAGGCGGCTTCATCAATCAGGCCACGCGTCTGCGGCGTCAACCGACAATGTAAACTGACAAAATCGCTGTTCAAGAGTAAATCGTCGAGCGGCACAAAGCGCGCCTCGAGTTGCTGGTCGATATCCGGCAAGCTGCGCGGACCCGCGTAGAGAATCTCCATGCCAAAGGCGCGGGCACGCTGCGCTGTCGCCTGGCCGATCTTTCCCATCCCAATGATTCCGAGCGTCGCGCCGTGCAAATCGGCGCCAAGCCAACCAGTCGGCGTCCAGGAAGTCCAACGGCCATCGCGCGCGTCACCAGCCGCTTTGGGCAGTCCACGCCCTGTAGAAAGCAGCAACGCCAGGGCGAGGTCGGCGGTGGCGTCCGTCAAAACGCCGGGCGTGTGCCCCACCGGGATGCCGCGACGTGTACAGGCCTGTACATCGATGTTATCGAAGCCAACGGCAAACGTGCTGACAACCCGCAGGCGGGGCGCCTGATCAAGGAGTTTCTGATCGATTTTTTCGGTCAACATCGACAGCAATCCCTCCGCCTGCCCCAAAGGCTCCATTAAAGACGGCGCAAAACCGGGCGCATCTGCCGGGCCGACCAGCAGACGGACGCGCCCCTGTAGCTTTTCGGTCCAGGCAGGTGGCAGGGGATGGGTCAGGACGACAAACGGTAAATCCATATTCTGCTCCTCATAAGTTTTTTTCTATTCCTACCGGGGATGAATACTACCCCAGGCCGACGTCTCGTAAACAATCCCTAGAATCCGAATAAAAAGGCGAGATCATTGACGTTCGTCCCGGTGGGGCCGGTTTCGATCAGGCTGTTCAACGCTTTGAAAAAGGTGTACGAGTCGTTTCGGTTGAGATATTCTATCGGCTGTAAACCAAGCGTCTCGGCCTGCCGCCAGGTTTCGCCGCTAACGACGGCCCCCGCCGCGGGAGTCGCTCCATCTTCGCCATCGGTCGCCAGGCTGAGCAACATGACATCCGGGAATCCGGCCAGTTCGTTGACAGCCGCCAGAGCCAATTCTGTATTTCGGCCACCACGGCCTTGACCCTGCAAGGTGACCGTCGTCTCGCCGCCAGCCAATAGACAGAAGGGGCGCGGAACCGGCTCCCCGCGTTGTGCGGCCCAACGCAGCGTCCGTGACAAGTCTATCGCGGCTTCACGGGCTTCGCCACGCAAGTCCGCGCGCAATAAGTACGGATGAAAGCCTTCCGCCTGCGCCTGCTGCATGGCAGCCTGCATCGCCAACAAGTTATTCCCTACGATGACGTTCCGGACGCGCTCAAAGCGCTCATCAGCGGGCTTAAGCGTCTCGCGGAGGGTGAGCGCATCCAAGATGGAGCGAGGCGTTCCGGACTGCAGTTTATCCTGTTTCAGAAGGTGCCGCGCGTCCTGGCGCGTTGTCGGGTCGGGAGCCGTTGGGCCGGATGCGATGGTTTCGAGGGCATTTCCGACCACATCTGACAGGATTAGAGAAAGGACGGTGGCCTGCGTCTGTTGCAGCAGTCCGCCACCTTTGAGCAGGTCCAGGTGACGACGCAGAGTATTGATCTCGTCAATGGTGGCGCCACACGCCAGAAGATTCTGAGTCAATTGTTGGAGGTCGGCAAGAGATACGCCCGGCACAGGCGCAGTCATCAAGGCCGAGCCGCCGCCGGAAAGCAGACAAATTAGCAGGTCACCAGGTTGGACATCGTGCAGAAACGCCAGGGCAACCTGGGCAGCCGCCAAGCTGCGGGCGCCCGGAAGAGGATGATCAGCCTCGATAACGGTATAGCGGCTACGGGAGATTGGAGCGTGTTTGACAATGACCAAGCCGCGAACCAAACGCTCGTCCAGCAGCGCGTCCAGGGCCTGGGTCATTGTCCAGGCCGCTTTTCCCAGCGCAAAAAGGTGAACGGCGGGAAAGTCATCAAGGACATAAGACTGCCCTTCCACAAGCAACCTGTTCCCCTCACGCCGTACGCAGCGTTGGAGGGCGATGGCCGGGTTGGCGGCCTCGAGCGCGGATTGCAAGATGCGCTGCACCGAAGCGCCGTATGGATGACTGGCAAGTGCGGGTGAATAGAAATTTTGGGGCATTAACTAATCATAGCATTGGCGTTAAAAATTTAACAACCGAGTTTGGAAAGTTTGGAAGTTTGGAAAACCGCAGTTCCACCTCTACAATAGTCGTGATACAATTTCAGGGGAGAGGCTATGAGTTTGGAGATTAACGAGATTGAGAAACGGCTTCAATCGCTGATTGAAGTGCACTTGGTTAAGTATCTTCCGAACCAAGTAACGCAGGATCGGGTTGCGCAACGTATCTCAGAAGCGTTACGTTCCAATCTATCCACGCAGGGACTTGAACATCAAAACAGTGCGACCACTTATGAACTGGTCGTACACCCCTCTGTGCTCAGCCAGTGGCAAAAAGATCCACGGCTGCTGGAGGGATTGAACAAAATCTTTCGGTTGGTGATTGGCGAGGCGGGCATCAAATTCGACGAAGTGCCAAATATCGATCTCGCAACTGATCCACTGGTGCCCATCGATGATGTGCGCGTGCGTTTGAACAAAACAGCAGAAGTAGCAGAAACACAAGAAATGAATGAAAACAAAGATATTGAGAGCGCCCCTGCTAAGAGTGCATTTTTAATCGTCGGTGGCACCAAGGTCTATACGATCCAACAGGCGGTCACGAATATTGGACGACGCCTGGACAATCACTTGGTAGTGGACGATCCACGCGTCTCGCGCTATCACGCACAGATCCGTCACGTTCGTGGACGTTTTATCATCTTCGATTTGAATTCGACCGGGGGAACCTATGTCAACGGACAACGAATCAACAACAGTGTGTTATATCCAGGCGATGTGATCTCACTGGCGGGGCTGCCTGTCATTTTCGGGCAGGATAACCCGCCTTCCAGCACCTCGCCCGGCGACACATCTCCCCTGACGAGCACTTCCGGCGAACGCGAAACCGCAACGCTCCGAACCATTCCTCCACAAGAGAAAAAGCAGTAAAAATGAGCGGGCCGATCGTCCTGGCACTGCGGTTTCTAGCAGCCGCAGCACTTTATGCTTTCCTGGGTTGGGCGCTTTACTTGATGTGGAACACCTTACGCTCACAAATCAGCGCACTGAGTACACAGCACATCACCCCTCTTAAGATCATCCAGATGGACACTTCACAGGTATTTGAATTCGCGAAAAGTGATGTTATTATAGGACGAGACGGTGATTGCGAATGTCTGCTCGAAGATACCACTGTTTCAGCACGACATGCACGCCTTGCTTATCATCATAATCAGTGGTGGCTCGAAGACCTGGACTCTAAAAACGGGACAACCCTGAACGAGGAAAAGGTGGTGCTCCCCACCGTGATCACAAACGGAGACACTATTCGGTGCGGCCAGTCGACACTGGCAGTCCTGGTAGAAGATGCCGAACAAAGATATGAGGAAACCAAAAAGCCTTCTAACGCGGGAGAGATGTTATGACTGAAGATCTCGCTTTTGCCGTAATTGGCGGTTCGGGCCTGTACGCCATGAAAGGTCTGACGGATACAAAGGAATACGAACTCGATACACCTTTCGGGCAGCCCAGTTCACCCGTAATCGTCGGTACGCTGGAAGGCCGGCGGATCGCCTTCCTGGCGCGACATGGAATTGGTCACGTTCTCACACCGACAGAAGTCAACTACCGGGCAAATATTTACGCGCTCAAGAGCCTGGGCGTCAATCGCATCGTCAGCATCAGCGCTTGCGGGTCGCTGCGCGAAGACTACGCGCCGGGGGAAATCGTCATCCCCGACCAGATTTTCGACAACACAAAAGATCGGGCGCGTTCCTTCTTTGGAGAAGGCATTGTGGCGCACGTTGGCGTTGCCGATCCATTTTGCCCGGATCTATCGTCCCAGACGTTGGATGTCGTCCAACAGGCAGGGGGAAGCGTCCACAAAGGGGGCGCGCTGATTACCATCGAAGGGCCGCGTTTTTCGACCAAGGCCGAATCCAACCTCTACCGCAATTGGGGAATCTCGGTCATCGGCATGACAGCCGTCCCCGAGGTGTTCCTGGCGCGCGAGGCGGAAATCTGTTACGCTACGATGGCCCATGTCACAGATTATGATGTCTGGCACGCCAGCGAGTCGCCTGTTACAGTGGAACAAATCATCACGACGTTGCATAAAAACACCGACCTCGCACAGGAAGCCATCCGTTTGCTGGCGAAAAATATAAGCTCCAAACGGGATTGCAACTGCGAACACGCCCTCGAAACAGCCATCATCACCAATCCATCTAAAATTTCTAAGACGACCCGTCAAAAACTCGATTTGCTGGTCGGCAAATATCTGAAATAGATTCTTTCTCTGCGCGGCAACCTGCAGTACATCCGCGCAGATTTCTTTCTCCAACATCTTGGTCTCCACCTATTTTCCCCCGGCGAAAATCCAAGGCCGCCTGTTACAACTGGCGGCTCTCTTTCTGGCTCTCCAGGGCATCGTGCTGACACTTTCTCCGGCGGTACGTGAGCGTTCGTGGGATGTCGACTACCGCTGGTCCCACTGGATTGGGCTAGCCCTTTGGGGGATTTTGGTCTGGGTGACACACCGACAACTCAAACGCTATCTTCCCGACGCAGACCCTTATCTCTTCCCCCTGGCGGCCCTCCTGACTGGATGGGGCATGCTCACGATCTGGCGCATCACTTCCTCATTCGGGTTGCGCCAGATGCTATGGGTCGTCGTCTGTCTGGCAGTGTTCATCTTCCTGCTGCGCTCCCAAAAGAACCTCGACATATTACGCCAGTACAAATATCTATGGCTAACCGGCGGACTGCTGTTGACGGCTTTGACGCTTTTCCTGGGCTCCAATCCAGAAGGCAGCGGGCCGCGCCTATGGTTGGGCTGCTGCGGCGTGTACTTTCAGCCCTCGGAACCCCTCAAGCTTTTGCTGATGGTCTACTTGGCCGCCTACTTTGCCGACCGCATGCCCATCCGCACACGGCTGTTCCCCTTGATTCTGCCGACATTGATTCTGTCGGGGCTGGCACTGGCCATCCTGCTCATCCAACGCGACCTGGGAACTGCTTCGATCTTCATCTTCCTGTATGCCACCATGGTCTACTTCGCCAGCGGGCGTAAACGCATGCTGCTCATCACGCTCGCATTCCTGGCCGTGGCCGGCCTGACGGGTTATTTCTTCGTCCCGATCATCCGCGAACGCCTGGGAGTCTGGATCAATCCCTGGGCGGATCCGTCCGGGGGTGCGTATCAAATCATCCAGTCGCTGTTGGCCGTCGCAAACGGTGGGGTTTTCGGGCGCGGCCTGGGGCTGGGCGCACCCGGTCTCGTTCCCGTCTCACACTCCGATTTCATCTTCACAGCCATCTCCGAAGAGACTGGTTTGCTGGGCACGATCGCGCTCTTCATCCTGCTGGGATTGATCGTCATCCGCGGCTTCTTGATCGCGCTCAAAGCCGAGAACAACTTCCGCCGTTTGCTGGCCGCCGGGCTGACGATGTATATCGGCGCGCAAAGCATTCTCATCATTGGAGGAAACCTGCGCCTGCTGCCCCTGACGGGGGTCACGCTACCCTTTGTCTCCTACGGCGGCTCGTCGTTATTGACATCCTTCCTAGCCTTGTTCGGCCTCCTAAAAATCAGCAACGAATCCGACACAGAATTTGCGCCGCTCTCGCAAGGCCAACCTTTCGTCGTCATGCCAACCCTGGTGTGGCTGGGATTGCTCGCTCTGGCCGTCGTCAACGGCTGGTGGGCCGTCTGGCGCGGGCTCGATCTGCTAAACCGCACAGACAACCCCCGCCTGGCTATTGCAGATCGATATGTCAAACGCGGGTCGCTGCTCGACCGCAACAACGTTCCCATTGACGTGACAACAGGAACAACCGGCAGTTACGAACGCTCCTACTTATATCCGGAACTGTCCTCAGTCACCGGATATACGCATCCAATTTACGGCCTGGCCGGCCTTGAGCAGACTTTCGACCCATACCTGCGCGGGCTGCAAGGCAACCCGGCCTCCTTGCTCTGGTGGGACCGCCTGGTCTATGGGCAACCGCCTCCCGGCCTGGACGTCCGCTTGAGCATCGACTTACCACTCCAACAGGTGGCCGATCGGTTGCTGAAGGGGCACAGTGGCGCCGCCATCGTCATGAATGCCAAAACAGGCGAGATACTGGTCATGGCATCCCAGCCCACTTTTGACGCCAACAAACTGGACGAAATCGGGAATGAGCTTTTACATGACCCGCACGCCCCACTGTTGAACCGCGCCACGCAAGGAAGCTACCCCCCTGGCACCAGCCTTGCGCCCCTTTTGTTCGCGCAAGCGTGGGAAGACAACAAACTACCGGCCACGGTACCTACCAATCTGACGCTCGAACGCAACAACCAGACCTTGACCTGCGCCATCTCTCCCGGTTCGACGCCCACCTGGAGTGAAGTGGTGGCCTATGGTTGCCCCACCCCATTGGCCCTGCTTGGCAACACCCTGGGCGCAGACAAACTGACAAGCCTCTACCGAAAACTCGGACTTTCTGCCACTTCATCCAACGCTCCGACGGCTCTTGCCCTGGGCGAAACTTTGACCGTTAGCCCGCTGCAGATTGCGCAGGCGGCAGCTACGCTCAGCGGCGAGGGGGAAATGCCGCCGGTCGAATTGGGGCTGGCCGTCAAAACAACCAGCCAGGGTTGGGTGGTTCTCGCGCCACAGTCTGCTCCCAGCGATGTCTTCAACGCCAACGCAGCCCAGGCAACGGCACAAAACCTGATCGCAGCGCAAAAGCCCTATTGGGAAAGTCTGGGCAAAAGCCGCTCAGCCCGCTCCGCGGTCACCTGGTATCTCGCCGGAACCCCTCCCGGCTGGCAGGGAACACCGTTGGTGACGGTCATCCTGTTGGAAGAGGACAACTCTGTTTATGCACAGTTGGCAGGTAGGTCTTTGATCGAGGCGGCTTTAAAGCCTTAACCAGGCCAGGAAAACATAAGCCAGGCTAATAATAGCCTGGCAAGTCTCTGGGAATCAGCAGAATGAAACATATCGATTCCATCGGATATTAAAATAAAAGACTGCTCTCATCACAGCATTTGAAAGCAGTCTATTGTTCGAGATCAATCGTTGGCGCTGTAGCCAGGGCCCTTCTGAAAGAAGTCGTAATTGGGCTGGATATCCTCGGTCAAATCCACGACATCACCCTTTTGGAGTTGCTTGGCGATATCGAGCACAACAGCGACGCCGTGATGGTCGGTACCTTCATAATGTCCGCTCAAACCAACGCGACTGATGTATTCCTCGCCTTTGGCCGTATACGCCGAGGGGACCTCGTCTTCGGGGAAGATTGCAGCAAATGGACACTCTGGAATACAGGCACCACAATCGATACAAGTGTCAGGGTCAATGTAATACCACGGCCACTCTTCCTGCGGTTTACCTGGCACAATGCACTCTACCGGGCACACATCTACACACCCACTGTCGCGCAAGCACAGGCTGGTAATAATATGGGTCATAGAAATTCCTCCATATGAGAGAGATAGTCCTCTAATTGCGCCTATTATATCTTAAAAGCATCGTGACGGCTTACGCCTCTCCAGGAATTAGCACACAAAATATTAGGGACACCTGTCCCAATTCTTGCAGAATTCCCAGACAACCATTAAGTCGTCACGATGACGATTTGGTTACGCAACGTAGCCTAGCCGGAACGGCGAGCGACCTCGTCCCAATTGACAACATTCCACCAATTGGAAATATACTCTGCACGACGATTCTGGTATTTCAAGTAATACGCGTGCTCCCAAACATCGATACCCAGCAAGGGTGTCAATCCATCGCTCAACGGATTGTCTTGATTGGCCGTCGAGACCACACTGAGTTTACCGGCTTTGCTCACCAACCAGGCCCACCCGGAGCCAAATCGACCGGTGGCAGCTTTTTCGAACTCAGCCTTGAAATTGGTGAAACTGCCAAAATCACTCTCAATAGCTTTTGCCAGAGCGCCCGTGGGCTCGCCGCCCGCTTTCGGCGCCATGACCTTCCAAAACAGATTGTGATTCCAGGTACCACCCCCGTTATTGCGCACTGCCGTGCGGATGTCCTCAGGTACGTCGTTCAGTTTCTTCAACAAATCATCCACACTCCAACTGGCAAGCTCGGTGTGCTTTTCCAAAGCAGCATTTAGCTTCGAAACATAGCCAGCATGATGCTTGTCATGATGGATTTGCATGGTCATCGTATCGATGAACGGCTCAAGCGCGTCGTACGCGTAAGGAAGTGGAGCAAGTTCAAACGCCATTAGTTGATCTCCTCTCTACTGAATATCGGATTCACGAGGTTGCCCGCCTGCTGATAGGATTATCACCGGTACTGCAGATTTTAGCTTTTTTATGCACATGCGTCAAGAAGATATTTCGGATGATCTTCATCGCCAAAGCGGGTGAAGAACGAGTCTCATCCATGCCATGAAAGGGTGCGCCCAAACACGAATGGAACCCTCCCATCGCACTTCAGTTAGCCTGTACTCTGCCCTGGCAGGTGGAATCTTGGCGATTTCTACAGCCTCGATCTTCATCAAATTTGCTCAAACCGATGCGCCTTCTCTGGTGATCGCAGCCTATCGGCTGACTCTGGCGTCCCTGGCCCTGGCGCCTTTGGCACTTTTGCACCACAAAGCGGAGTTGCGCAAGCTGACGGCCAAAGAATTGGGCCTTGGTCTGCTCTCCGGCTTTTTCCTGGCCTTGCATTTTGCCAGTTGGATCACCTCCCTGCAATACACCAGTGTCGCCAGTTCGGTCGTCCTGGTGACGACCACACCCCTATGGGTAGCGCTGCTCTCCCCTTTCCTATTACATGAACCCATCGGGCGGATTACGCTCCTGGGATTGGGGCTGGCCCTCCTGGGCGGAACGGTCGTCGGGTTGAGCGATAGCTGCCAATGGCAGAACGGATTGATCTGCCCGACCCTGAGAACGTTCATACAGGAAAGCGCGGCTCTGGGAAACTTCCTGGCTTTGTTCGGCGCCTGGATGGCCGCCGGCTACATGCTCATCGGGCGCCGCCTACGCGCAAAATTATCCCTCGTGCCCTATATTTTCATCGTCTACGGCATGGCCGCCTTGGTGCTTTTGGTCTTTATGCTCACCGCGCGAGAATCGCCCTTTGGATACACGCCCCTGGCATTTGTCTGGATACTGGCCCTGGCGTTAATCCCCCAACTGTTCGGCCACTCGACGCTCAACTGGGCTCTAGGCTACCTACCCGCTTCGTTGGTGGCCGTGACATTACTGGGTGAACCGGTCGGCTCCACGTTGTTGGCCTACCTTCTTCTCAGTGAAACGCCCACCCCCCTTAAAATTGGCGGCGGAGCCTTGATCCTGATCGGTATTTACCTGGGCTCCCGCGCAGAGAGCCCAACAGCGCTGGAACACGTTGCCGTAATCGACCAGTGATTTCAAGGAAAAGCCACAAAGGATGTTCAGCGTGCGTAGAGATAATTCAGTTCGCGGATGCGATTCTTGAGTTCTTCGCTCAATGCGCTCTCGTCGACGCGCCAGGTCCAGTAACCGTCCACTTTGCCAGGAAAATTCATCCGCGCTTCGGGGCCCAAATCCAGGAAGTCCTGTAGAGGCGCCAACGCGAAAGTCGCCACCGAACGCCAGGCAGAACGGATCAGGTCCCAGGCGAAGTCTGAGCCGTCGGTGTTCAGGTAGCGACGCGCAAAATCCTGTTCATGCGGCGGAGCGGAACGATACCAGCCCCAGGCGGTATCGTTATCGTGTGTGCCGGTGTAAACGACGTAATTTTGCGAGTAGTACTGCGGCAGGAAGGCGTTATCCGGGCCGGAAAAAGCGAATTGATAGATTTTCATCCCCGGCAGACCAAACTGGTCGCGCAACACGATGACATCCGGCGTGATCTCGCCCAGGTCTTCGGCGATGATCGGCAACTCGCCCAACGCCTCCCGCACGGTATTGAAAAAATCTTCACCGGGGCCAGGCACCCAGCGACCCTTCTCAGCCGTCTGCGCATCGCCAGGAATCTCCCAATAGCCCGCGAAGCCCCGAAAATGGTCGATGCGCACAATGTCGACGGTCTGCAATACGGCCGAAATGCGCTCGATCCACCAATGATAGCCGTCCTTTTTATGGGCGCTCCAACGGTAGAGCGGATTGCCCCATAACTGGCCCGTGGTGGAAAAATAATCCGGCGGCACACCGGCGACCACCGTCGGCTTGCCGTTTGCATCCAGGAAGAACAGATCGGGATGCGACCAGGCATCGGCGGAGTCCATCGCCACAAAAATGGGGATGTCGCCAATAATCTGGATTTCCTTTTCATGCAGGTAATCACGCAGCGCGTTCCACTGGCGAAAGAACAGGAACTGGCGAAATTTCTGGCGCAGAATGGCAGGACGCTGCGCCTGGTAAGCGGCTTCGAGCGCTTCTTTCCGGCGGGTGCGCAAAGGCAGTTCCCAGGCCGTCCAGGGGCGGCCTCCATTGGCGTCTTTGAGAGCCATGAACAAGGCAAAATCATCCAGCCAGGAATCGTTATCGGCGCAGAACGCGTCGAACTCGGCCCGGAGCGCTCCGGGCGGCATGGCTTCGAAACGGGCATACGCCCGGTCGAGCAGTTTGGGCTTCCAGTCGAAGAGTCCGCCAAAGTCCACCCGCTGCGGATTCCAGGCGGGCATGTCGGACAAGTCATCCTGCGTCAACAGTCCCTGATCGAGCAGGACATCGGGGCTGACGAGGTAGGGATTCCCGGCGAAGGCCGAAAAGCACTGGTAAGGCGAATCGCCATAGCCGGTGGGGCCGAGCGGCAAAATCTGCCAGAGCTTGCAACCGGCCTCGGCCAGAAAATCGGCGAAGCGATAAGCCTGGGGGCCCAGGTCGCCGATGCCGTAAGGGCCGGGCAGGCTGGTGGGATGAAATAGAATTCCCGCGCTACGTTTAAACGTCATAGCACCTCACGAGGTCAACGCATGGTAGAGCGCCGCGTATTTTTGGGCCGACACCTGCCAGGAAAAATTCTGGGCCATCGCCGTTTGCTGCAGCACCTGCCATTGGTCATGTTGAGAAAATGCCTGTAGCGCGCGCCGCAAGGTAGCCCCCATGACCGACGGCGAGGCGTCGGTAAACAGGAATCCCGTGCGCCCGTCAGCGATGGTGTCACGCAAGCCGCCAGTGGCGCGCGCCACCGGGAGACAACCATAGCGCATCGAGATCATCTGCGCCAGACCGCAGGGTTCGTAACGCGACGGCATCATGAAGATATCTCCGCCGGCGTACAGCCGCCGGGAGAATTTTCCATCATAACGGATGATGGCACACACCCGGCGCGGGAAATCAGCCTCCAGGCGACGGACGGCGGCTTCGATCAGGGGATTCCCGGTGCCGAGCAGAATCGCCTGCCAGGGAACATCGGAAAGCAGACGCAGCGCTTCGATGGCAATATCCACGCCCTTTTGCTGATCCATGCGTGTGACCATGGTCAGCAACGGAAGCGTCTCATCCCTCTCAAGGCCGAACTGCGCCTGCAAGGCCGATTTGGTCGCTGCACGCGCGGAAAGGGTTCCCGACGAGAAAGGCTCCACCAGCGTCTTGTCGGTGGAGGGGTCGAACAGCTTGGTGTCGATGCCATTGACGATGCCCGTAATGCGCTCACGGTTCACCTTGAGATAATCTTCCAATCCGCAGCCATATTCCGGCGTCTGGATTTCCTCGGCGTAGGAGGGCGAAACGGCGACGATTTTGTCCGCCGCCCACAGACCGGTCGTCATGGGGATTTGTTGGCCCCACCAGGGCAGGGACGGATCGTCCACCTCAGGCAGGCCATACGCCGACATCGCCGCCTCGGAGCCTGCGCCCATGTAACACAGGTTGTGCACCGACATGACGGTTTTGACGCCCCGCCAAAAGGGGTCGTCCTGCTTGCAACGCACGGCGTACAAAGAAGCTGCCGTGTGCCAGTCGTTGGCGTGCACGATGTCGGGATGCCAGTCCAATCGTCGGGCCAGCTCGAGCGCTGCCAGCGAGAAAAAGATGAACTTTTCGCCGTCGGCGCGGGCATCGAGATCATAGACTTTCTGCGAAGCGGTGATGGGCTCGCCGGAAATCAGGTAAACCGGCACTCCGTTTGACTCGGTACGGAAAACCTGTACGGGCACATCCTCCCTGACCCGCGGAATGGTAAAGACGATTTCGCGCTGCAACGACAAGACGTCCGTCTGGATGGCAGCGTAAAAAGGGATGACAAGGCGCACGTCCAAACTTTCTCCGGGCAGGGTGCGCAGCTCGTTCGGCAAGGAACCAGCCACATCGCCCAGGCCTCCCACTTTGATGAACGGATCGGCTTCGGAAGCCAGGAAGAGAATGTTCAGGGGTTTTGTCATGCCGCAATTTTACCAATAAAGTCGAAAGGTCATGCAACCAGAGTTTTGGCTCTCTGGGAACCAGAATCTACGAGGCGGGCAAAAAAGCGGCAAAACTTTTTACGCCATCGTCGATCAGGGCGCTGGGATGCCCCAACCTCCGTACGCGCAGCGCAGAACCATCCAGGAATAAATAGGTGTCGTCGCTGAGCCAGGTCACCTGCCGGGCCAAAGCACCGTCGCCGAGCGGCAGGTCCCGTCCATCGGCGGTATGAAGCCAGGCGTTACCGGGATCGTCCAACCAGTAGACCAGCCCCAGCGAGTCCGGCGCCCAACCGAGCAAGCCGAAGCGTCCCTGCGGTTGGCGGAAAATCAGTTTGTCGGTGTTGGAAATATCCACGATGTGCAACTCGAAATCGTTACCTTGCAGACGCAGAGAAGCCACTTTGTCGGTATCCGGCGAAATCACCGGGAAACTGCCAGACACGGGCGCCGCCAGGAACTCGCCCAACTTGGCCGCCTTGCCACCCGCCGCCGGCACGAAGACGAACTGGGTCGACACATTTGGCGTACCCTGCGCCGCCGGGATGACCGTCTTGAAGCCATAACCGTTTGGCATCCAACCCAGCGGCGGCAGGTAACTGCTACCGCCGGGCCCGACGAGCGGCGGGAAGGTATAGACCGTTTGCGCGTTGCTGCCGTCGGGATCACAGACGATGAATTTTCCCGGCTGGACGAGCGCGATCTTCGTCCCGTCCGGCGCGAAAGTCGGGACGCCACCCTGCTGCGGCTGAAGCAAATTCTGCGGTGCGGGATGGTCGGCGTCGACGCGGTTCAGGTCATACTGCGGCGTAAGGCTGCCGCCTGCGTGCAGTTCTGTGGTGTAGTAGAGGAGATGGGAATTCGGCGCGAAGACGAAAGCGCCAGGCAGCGAGCCATTCGAGGCAGTGACCAACGGACGGGGTTGCGAGCCATCGGCGTTGATTGCCCACAACGCCCCGGCGCGCAAAAAGGCAATGACCTGACCGTCGTCGGACAGAAGGGGCGCATCGTCCGACCCGGAGTCGCTCAGCCGTTTCGACGAGTTGGACGCCCACAGCCAGAGAGTCCCGTCTTTGACATAGACGACGCGCAGTCCGGCGGGCACTGGCGGCGCGGGAGTGGTCAGGGCTGAATTGGGTGTTGCCGTCACCGCCGCAGTCACAGACAAGGTCTGCGCAACCGAGGTCAGTTTCACGGCTACCGCCGTAGCCAGGCGGTCCACGCCGGGCGTCTGCGCGCCCTGTGGTGTGGTTCCGCAGGCAGTCAAATGGAGCAGGGAAAACAGGCATAGAAACGTTGCCAGAAAGCCGCGTCGCATCGATCCTCCTGTAATGAGGCTCAATCATAGCATACGAATCAAAGGATGGCGCAGCAATCGGCTGTAAAAATCCGGGAGGGCTGGCGGACAACGCGGTCATTCAGTGTTATAGTTGCCACAGGACAGCTACGGATGGAAACGCCGGAGCGGCAACCCTGGCGGTGAACATCCTGAAAATCAAGATCGATTCAAGGAGGAACGCATGCAAATTGCCGTGATTGGCTTGGGAAAAATGGGCGCAAATATGGCGCGTCGCCTGATACAAGGCGGGCATCGCGTCGTCGGTTTCGATCAGGCGCCCAATGCAGCAGAACAACTTGCAAAAGAAGTCGGGCTCACTCCCGCGCATACTTTACAGGAAGTCGTCTCGTTACTCGAAGCGCCGCGCGCCATTTGGATCATGGTGCCGTCCGGCGACCCCACCGAACAAACCGTCGATACGCTGGGGAAGCTGCTCGAAAAAGGAGATACGCTCATCGACGGGGGCAACACCTTCTACAAAGACGACCTGCGCCGCGCAGCAGCGCTGCAACCCAAAGGCATTCATTATGTGGATGTGGGCACCAGCGGGGGAGTCTGGGGGCTGGCGGAAGGCTACAGCATGATGGTCGGCGGCGAAACGGAAGTCGTGCAATGGCTGCGTCCGATCTTCGAGACTCTGGCGCCGGGCAAGGAGGCAGGCTGGGGGCACGTTGGCCCGGTCGGCGCCGGCCACTTTGTCAAGATGGTCCACAACGGCATCGAATACGGCCTGATGCAGGCTTACGCCGAGGGCTTCGAAATCATGCATGCCAAAAAGGAATTCGACCTCGATCTGCACCAGGTGGCGGAGATCTGGCGCTATGGCAGCGTAGTGCGCTCCTGGCTGCTGGACCTGACCGCCCGCGCCCTGGAAGCGGACGCCGAGTTGAGCGAGATCGAAGGCTGGGTGGCCGATTCCGGCGAGGGGCGCTGGACGGTTTTCGAAGCCATCGATAAAGACGTGCCCGCGCCGATCATTACGCTGGCGCTGCAAATGCGTTTCGTCAGCCGCCAAGACGAGAGTTACGCCGCCAAGCTGCTGGCAGCCATGCGCAACCAGTTTGGCGGACATGCGCTCAAGATGAAGACATAGCTTGAAAAAAGAGCCAAAATAGGATTACAGGTGAATGATGAGTAAACCAAAAACGATTGTCATTTTCGGGGCGTCAGGAGACCTGACCTGGCGAAAATTGATCCCGGCCCTGTACAACAACTACAACAAGGGCCGCCTGGACGGTGGCTTGCGCATCGTCGGCTACGCGCGCCGGCCCTACACCGATGAAACTCTGCGCGAACGCCTGCTGGGCGGCGTCCAGCAATTCTCGCCCGATTCATTCGACTCAAAAACCTGGGAGACCTTTGCCCAGAAGATTCATTACTTCAAAGGCGATCTCGATGTACCCGAAGACTTTTCACGCCTGGCAAGGTACCTGCAAGAACTCGAGCGGGAACCAACCGACCGTCTCTATTATCTGGCGATCGCGCCGGAGCACTACACACTGGTCGTCGAAAGCCTGGGCAAAGCCGGCCTGGCCGACCCGTCGCAGGGCATGCGCAACATCGTCATCGAAAAACCCTTCGGCCACGACCTGAAATCGGCGCAAGAACTCAACCACGCGGTCAACGCCGTCTTCGACGAAGACCAGGTCTATCGCATCGACCATTACCTGGGCAAAGAGACGGCACAGAACATTCTGTTCTTCCGCTTCGCCAACGCCATCTTCGAGCCGATCTGGAACCGCCGCTACGTCGACAACGTCCAAATCACCGTGGCTGAAAGCGTGGACGTCGGACACCGCGCCGGGTACTACGACGGCGTGGGCGTGGTGCGCGACATGTTCCAGAACCACCTGTTCCAGCTCCTGGCGCTGGTCGCCATGGAACCGCCCTCGTCCTTCGAGGCCGACGCCATCCGCAACGAGCGCTACAAAGTGCTGTCGTCCATCCGTCCCATTGCGCCGGAAGACAACGTCCGCGGGCAATATAAAGGCTACCGCGAGGCCGAAGGCACCGCGCCCAACTCGATGACGCCCACCTACACAGCCCTCAAACTCTATGTCGATAACTGGCGTTGGCAGGGCGTCCCCTTCTACCTGCGTTCGGGCAAATCGCTGGAACGCAAGACCAGCGAAATCACCATCGTCTTCAACCGCCCGCCGCACATCATGTTCAAGTTGCCGCCCGAGAGCGACTTCACGCCCAACATTCTGACCCTCTGCATCCAGCCGGACGAAGGCATTCACCTGCGCTTCGAGTCGAAGGTGCCCGATTCGGAACAACAAATGCATTCGGTGGACATGGAATTCCATTACAGCGACTTCTACAAAGGCGCCCTGCCCGACGCTTACGAGCGCCTGCTGCTGAACGCCATCGAAAACGACGCCTCGCTGTTCACCCGTTCCGACGGGATCGAAGCCTGCTGGAAGCTGGTCGACCCGATCCTGCAAGGCTGGGAAAACACCGGCATGCCCGACCTGTGTTTCTACGAACCCGGCTCCTGGGGGCCCAAGGAAGCCGAAATCCTGCTGGAACGCGACGGACGCCGCTGGCAACTCGGCTGCGGCTGTTGAGGCCAGGATGGAAATCGAGACGCTCATCTACCCCAACGCCGAATCCTTCGCCCAGGCTGCCGCGACCCGTTTCATCGAAATCGCCAACGCCGCGCTGCGCCAAACAGGCCGCTTCGACGTCTGCCTGTCGGGGGGCAACACGCCGCGACACATGAACCAGCTTCTGGCCGCCGCACCGCTCTCCGGGCGCATCGACTGGAGCCGCGTTTTCGTCTTCTGGGGCGACGAACGCTGCGTCCCACCCGACGACGAAGAGAGCAACTATCACACGGCCAAAGTCACCCTGCTCGACCAGGCGCCTATTCCGGCAGAGAACGTGCACCGCATCCAAGGCGAGCGCACGCCCCTGGAAGCCGCCGCGGACTACGAAGACCAACTTGGCGCGCATTTCGGCGTCGAAACGCCACGCTTCGACCTGGTGCTGCTCGGCATGGGCGACGACGGCCACACAGCCTCGCTGTTTCCCGGCACACCGGGCATCCACGAGCAGAAGCGTTGGGCCCTGCCCGTCAAGCACACGGTGCCGCCCCTGCCGCTCATCGACCGTGTCACGCTGACCCCGCCGGTGCTCAACAACGCCGCCAACATCCTGTTCCTGGTGACGGGCGCTGGCAAGGCGCGGCGCCTGTACGAAGTGCTGCACGGCGCGTACGCGCCCGACCATCAACCCAGCCAGATCATCCAGCCTGTAAACGGCCAACTGACCTGGCTGCTCGATGAGGCCGCCGCCCAACTGCTGCCCAAATAGCAGGTGACGGTCACCTTCAAAGTGACCGTCACCTATAATTTTTTGGGGAAACCAAGACGCTTCCGGCGTCTTTTTATTTGATCGAATAACGCGTGGCCCCATGTTGTCTGTTCACCGCCTTAGGCGTCACCGCCTTCTGCATATTCTCGAACTTGCGATAGAACATGATAATCAACCAGTACGCCGTGAAGAAGACCACACTCAGACCGGTCACGTAATAAACCAACTGCATGGCAGGTAACGCCGCGTCGGTGCCGGCGTACAAGCCGTGGATGGTCACACCCAGGTAGCCCAACAGACTCAGGTAATGGATGACACGGAAGTTGCGCATGCCTATGCGCCCACGGATGTAGAACGTGACCGTTACCAATACAATAATGTAAAAGGCGATCACACCAATGCCCACCCACAGGGGACGATACGGCGAGAGGAAGGGAATCAAAAGCTGGGGCGCAGAATACGGCAAATAGCGATCCAGGCTCAGGACGAGGATGTGCAGCAGCGCAAAACCGAGGCCCAGCAGCGAGATGAACTGGTGAAAGTCAAAGGTGTAGCCGCGCTCTAGCAGAGGATCGAGGATGCGACTCGGCACGGCCAATCCCCAGATGGTGGAGAACCACAACAACAGGTAGGCGATGATTCCGGCTGCGCGCGTGACATACCACCACAGTTGCACGCTATCGACGGCGAACAGCCAATTCAGGCTGGAGCCCAACGATTGCCCGGCGGAAGTCGACAGCACCAGCGCCCCCAACAAGAGCAGCCCAACGATGACGACGCCGATCAGAAAACCGGTGAGGAGACCCAACAAAGTCGAACGTAAGTCTCTAGTTTCTTGGGCCCGTGGCGAAGATTCAGTGGACATAGATATACTCCATACTCTTTTGCGTTCCCCAGATCTCTCCGGCACGGTCGACGGCCAGGTATGAAAGTTCGGGGACATGAGTTGCAATTTGTTCAGCCTCGCGTGATCCGGCGATCAGGAGCGCCTTGGCAAAGACTTCGGCCTGATAGGCATGCGGCGTCATCACGCTGACGCTCAGCCAGTCGCTGACGGCAGGTTCGCCGCTACGCGGGTCGATCAGGTGGTGTCGCTGCCGACCACTCTGCTTCCAGGCGCGTCGCGTAGTCGAAGAAGTGGCAATTGCGCCAGGAGAAACATTGAGGGTGGTCAGTTGCGCACCGGACGTGCGCGGGTCTTCCAGGCCAACCTGCCAGTAGGGCAAGCCGTCTGGATGGCCGACGAAAAACATGTCGCCACCGGCGTCCACGCCACAGGCACGGGCATAGTTTCCCAGCAGGATTGCCGCCTGTTCGGCGATCCACCCTTTGGCGATCCCGCCCAGGTCGATGCGCATCCCCGCCGGTAGGAAAACCTCGCGCTCATACGGGTTGAGTTGAATCCGGTCGAACGGGATGCGCTCACGGGGCGTGCGCGTCTCGTATAACGGGGCGCTGCCTTCGGCCCGGATGCGGTCCATACTGCGGTCGTAGCCAACCCGCTGCAAATCCGGCAAGACGGATGGGTCGAACAGATGCTGGGTTTTCCCATAGCAATCCAGCGCCAGAGAAAGCACCGCCAACATATCTGGCGAAACTCTAAACCACCCACCCGCAGCGCGGTTCAGGCTGGAAAGCTCGCTTTCGTCGGAAAAGCGTGTGAAGCGCCTTTCGCTCTCGGCAATGAACATCTGGGCCCTGAGAAAGCCCTCGCCGACGCGATTCGGCTCCCCATCAGCGGCCAACAGGATATCGGTATTCATTGCGCGAAAAGAAAAAGCTTCCATGTGCCACTCTCCGAAAATCCTTGTGAACTTACGAGCCCCGCGTAGTGAACACCGGCATCATGGCCTGTGGCTGTGCCTGGATACTGGGCGAGAAAACCTGAAACCCACCGCCGCTATTAGCGCTGCTTGAAGAACCACCGAAGGGATCAATTGGCGCCAAGGTAGGCAGCGCCTGGACGCTGACGTTTGTGGTTGTTAGCGAGGCCGTCGTCGTCTGAACCGGCTTTTTGGAATGCGCCAGAATCATCCAACCGAACAGAAATCCCACGATGCTGACGAGTGTAATCCAGATGTGTAAAATACCCTTAAAAGCTTTCATGGAAACACCTCCTTGTTATCGGCGTCCACCGATGATCTCGATACTGCCGTCACTGATGCGAATCAGTCCACGACTCTGCAAGTCGAACAAAAGCTGCTGAAACTGCTGCAATTGCGCTTCGTCTTGAGACAATTGGTCTTGTTGTTGTTGGAGCATGCTTTGATATTGCTGTTCGCGCTGCTGATATTGCTGGTCACGTTGCTGGTATTGTTGGACGAGACTTTGGAGTTGTGCAATTTGAGCCTGGTCCGCTGTGGAGGCCGTTGTGTTGCCGGTGGATGTCGAGGACGCATTCGACGCACTGGCCGTATTGGGCGAATTCGATACGGCAACGCTGTTGGTGTTGAATAGCGCATTTACACCAACGACGCCCATCGCAAGTGCGACAAACGCTGTGACCAAAATCGATGCAACTAAGGCCGGAAATTGTCGTTTCATGAGACACCTCTTTCAGAAAACTTAGGGCGCTTCAGAATTTCCCGCGATGGAAGAATATTGCTCCACGCCGATTTCCAGCGACCCGAACTTAGCCGCAGTATACAGAGCAAAGATGACAGTAAGATGAAATTCCCCCAGACGATTTTGGCTTTTTTGCAAATCAAAGCCCACACGCTTATCAAGGTACTACATCTCGCCACCTACTGGCGAATTCAAAGGCTTCATCTTTATGTCATATTCCCGTGCTAGAATCACTCCAATCATGTTTTCATGGAGTGAAATGTGCGAATTCTCCTAATCGAAGACAACCACCGTTTGAGCGAATCGCTGCGTCTGACTTTGCAGGATGATGGCTACGTCGTCGATACCGCCTACGACGGCATCGAGGGAGAAGAGCTGGCAACCATGACCGCCTATGACATCATCATTCTGGACATCCTGTTGCCGGGGAAAGATGGCCTGGAAGTATGCCGTACACTGCGCAACAAACGTAACAAAACACCCATTCTCATGCTGACCGCCCGCGATGCCCTGCAAGACCGCGTCACCGGTCTGGATAGCGGCGCCGACGATTACCTGGTCAAGCCCTTCGAGGTGGACGAATTACGCGCCCGTATCCGCGCCCTGCTGCGCCGCGAATCGGACGATAAGTCTGCGCTGCTGACCTTGGATGACCTGAGTCTCGATCCGGCGACACACGCCGTCGAGCGCGCAGGCCAGACCATCGAACTGACCGCCAAAGAGTTTGCGCTGCTCGAATATCTCATGCGCAATACCAATCGTCTGGTAACGCGCGAAATGGCGGAAGAACATTTGTGGAACTATGACCACGTAGTAGCCTCCAACGTCATCGACGTGTACATTCGCCGGTTGCGGCGCAAAATCGACGACGGCTACGAGCCCCGCTTGTTGGAAACCGTGCGCGGGGTAGGCTACCGCATCCGCAAGCCGGAGGGCAAATAGCATGGCCCCGGTCAAACGCGTTTGGGAACGTCTCGATCTGCTGGTGCACAGCATCCGCTTCCGATTGGTATTGTGGTTCACGGCCATCCTGGCCGTCGTGCTGCTGGTCTTCAGCATCTTCGTTTATTGGAGCCAGGCCCGCGACCTGCGCATCGACGCCTATGGCCGCATGCAGCACCGCATGGCAGAAATCGCCGGCGTGCTGCCCCAAGGTTTCGTCGATATGGGAATCCAAGCCAACGGAATGTCTGCCATCAGCCTGCCAGCTTCGTTCCTGCAAAGCAACGAAGTATTGGTGATTATCGGCCCGTCTGGAAAGCTGGTCGGGAACTGGGGCCCCGTCCCTGCCGACCAGGTCATCCAAATTGCCCAACACTCCATCGAACAACATCCACCCCACGGCAACGAACCAATCACTTCGGCGGCTTACCAAGGTGCCTCACAGAATTACACCGATTATGCCTTTACCGTCAGCCCCATTATGGATGAAGGCACCCTCGATGGATTCCTGATTTACGGCTCTCCGATCGATCCCACCGGTGAATTGCCCCGCCTGATCTTGACCCTACTGGCTGGCAGCCTGTTGACGCTGGTCTTCACCGTGGGCGGCGGATTTTGGCTGGCCGACCGCGCCATGCGCCCGGTACGGACGATCACACACGCCGCCCAAACCATCAGCGAAACGGACTTGAGCCGGCGTTTGACTCTGCACAGCAAGGATGAGTTGGGCGAACTTGCTAACACCTTCGACGGCATGTTGGCGCGCCTGGACGCCGCCTTCCAGCGCCAGCGCCAGTTCGTCGCCGACGCCAGTCACGAATTGCGCACACCGCTGACCATCGTGAATCTGGAGGCCACGCGAGCGCTTGCCTCGCAGCGCAAAACGCCGGAATATGAACGCGCCCTGGGCGTGATCCGCTCAGAAAACGATTTCATGATCCGGCTAGTGAACGACTTGTTGACCCTAGCGCGCATGGACGCCGGGCAGGCCGTTTTACAGAAGCAATCACTCGACCTGAGCGACGTGGCGCTGGAAGCCGTCGAACGTCTTTCGTCGCTGGCGGCCCGCAACCAGGTGACGCTCGAAGCCGGTGACATGCCCGAAGCCCAAATCATCGGCGACCGACAATACCTGCTGCAAATGATCAGCAACCTGATCGAAAACGGCATCAAATACACTACCGGCAACGAGCGGCGTGTTTACGTGGAATCCGGCCTGCAGGATGGCTATGCCTGGGTGCGCATCTCGGACAACGGTCCGGGAATTGAGCAGAGTTACCTGCAACATCTCTTCGACCGGTTCTACCAGGTGGACAAGGCGCGCAGTCGCCAGGAACCCCAAGAAGACGACTCACAAGGGCCATCGGGCAGCGGGTTGGGCCTGTCGATCGTACAGTGGATCGTCCAGGCGCATGGCGGAACCGTGGGAGTGGAGAGTACACCCGGCGAGGGGACGACGTTCGAGGTGCGTATCCCGGCTGCGGGGGAGAACGAGTCACCGGACGATTAATCGAGTAGGGAGCGGCGGCTAACCGCTCCCTCTCACACCACCGGACATGCGGGTCCGCATCCGGCGGTTCACCAAGAGTAGCGCAGAAAGATTTGCGCTGGATTTTCTTCTGTCTCGTGC